>JAIYEJ010000252.1 GCA_027487055.1 Methylotenera sp.
AACAGTTAATAGAGAGCGGCTGAATGATTAAATCAATTGTATAGGAAGTATATTAATATTAATAATTAATACAGATTGTGAGTCTGCTTTATGGCCGATTTAAGCTGTACAAAACTTTACAGCGAATGTCGGCTATGGGGATTTAGTTCTCCTTTAAATTTAATTGCGCCCCGCAATTACTCCACCATCAACATCCCAGATCGAGCCCGTTACCCAGCTTGTTTCATCACTAAGAAGTAAGTTAATAACTCTTGCCACATCCTCAGGCTGACCAATTCTACCAATAGGATGAAAGGCATTAAATGAAGCTAGTACATCATCCATCATTTTTGAATCAATAAATGCTTCATAGATTGGAGTTTTGACCACGGCTGGTGAAACTGCGTTTACACGAATATTATGATCGGCTAACTCCATCGCCATATGTTGTGTTAGTGCATGCAATCCAGCCTTAGCCATCGAATAGGCAGAAGAAGGTGTTGCTTTAATTGCTTGCTTTGCCCACATTGAACCAATATGTACAATTGATCCACCACCGTTCGTTACCATGTTTCTTGCTACTGCTTGTGAAATTAGAAACGTAGCACGGTTTAGGTCTAGGTAAGTATCATAGTCTTGCTGTGTATGCTCAAGAAATTGCGTTGGTTTGAAGTAACCTGCTGCATTTACCAAATATTTAATATGACATTCATGGTTTTCAGCAAGAGCAACAATTCGTTGCACATCTACTGGATTGTATAGGTTGGCTTGAACTGTTTCAACATGGCCAATATTCAATAGCTCTTGCATCGCCAACTCTAACTTTTTCGGGGAGTTACCAACTATCACTGTTGCAATATTTCGTTCTAACAAGAGTTTTGCTGTAGCAAGGCCGATACCGCTTGATCCACCTACAATCATTGCAACAGTTTGAGCATTGTAATTCATAAAATTTTCTCCATAAGTAGTAAAATGTAAGCTATTTTATGGAGAAATCTATTACTCTGAAAAGTGGGTACAATTTGGTACTGTAGTTACTTATTGGTACATGTTAATGAATAACAAAGTGAAAATATTTTCTAGAAAATCAACTCCTGAACGTACCGCGCGAATGGTTGAGACAATTTATGGTTGCAAATGGTCTCTAACTGTTTATACCCTTTTGCTAAATGATATTAATAGGCCGGGTGAAATGGTAAGTAGCGTAGAGGGATTGACAACAAAAGTCCTTAATGAGTGCCTGCGAAAGAACGTTGAGTTTGGAATCATTGAGCGCACTGCATATAACGAGGTGCCTCCACGTGTAGAGTATGCGGTTACCCCATTCGGCAAGAAATTCATTCGAATTTTAGATGAGTTGGAAAAACTCCAGGCTGAAATAGTCAGCGAAATATTGTGAAGATTTTTTAATATACAACCCTAATTAGCTCATCTAAAAATAAGAGGAGATTGAGGCTAGAATTTTCAGCACATGGCAGAATATGATAATTCATATGAAATAATTGAACTTCCGCTATGGGAATTCTGCAGAATATTGAATTATCAGGTTGTAATTTATTACTAGGTTACTCTGTGTCTCTATATTAATATTTCAATATAGAAACCGAGAAACAATAAAACAAAAAAAGATAATGGGTTACTGCAACGCAATTCAAAATATCAATTAATAATGTACTGCCCCACGGGTCTGTATATTTACTGTTAGCCTTAGGAGTTTCTATGGATAGTGATATTGAATCAATGAGCAAAGAACAATTAATTGCTGAAGTTAAAAAACTACGTTCTGGCATCCGTGAACATCGGGATTGTTCTGGTCACGACCTATGTTGGTATCATCCTCATTTATGGGCTTTATTACCAGAAAAAGCTGACCATACTGCGAAAGTACCTGAGTGGCCCCAATTCATGCGTGGTTGTGTTAAATATCGCCAATCCTTAGATGAACAACTTCCGCATGCAGTAAGAACAGATAAAGAGTTTGATAAATAGCTAGGCGAACCCATAATTAAATCGGAGCCGGCTAAAGCAAACCCCTAATTCAACGGTTCAACATCAGCTTTGGGGATGATTGAGTCTAAGGGGGCAAAGCTTACGTTTAGTTTGGGATTTTAGAGGTCAAAATTTGGCCGAAAACTGACCACTGTCATCACTGGGATGTATTTCATTTTGATATGAATTGCTAGTTCCATTTGTGCTTTTAGGGCAATATTAATTTGTAACAAAACTATCTAGCTATAATTAGCTTATTCGTAGAAACATCTGATTCAGTGATGCTGGTTATTAAGGCATAAGCCTCTGAAGTATCATGACTGATGACTTTATGCTTACTAAAGCCGTATTGATGGTCAATAAGAAATTGTTCAATAGTTTTAGGTTTAGAAAATAGATAGCCTTGTCCATAGTCGCAACCAATTTTGATTAATAAGTCTTGTTGTTGCTTGGTTTCAATCCCTTCAGCAATCACTTCCATCCCTAATTTATGTGCCATTACAATAATTGCTTCGCAAAGCACGATATCTTCAGAATCTGAAGATAGATTCTGTATGAATGACTTATCGATTTTGATGAAGTCAACATCAAGTTTTTTTAGGTACAACAATGAAGAATAACCAGTACCAAAATCATCTAATAAAAATTGAGCCCCTGCTTCCCTAAGGTCATTTAGTATTTTGGTTGTGCTTTTATTCACATCAAGTAAAAGACCTTCAGTAATTTCTATCCCAATACTATTCGTAGAGATTTTCAATTCTCTTAACAATTTTGGCCAGTGGTTTAATAAACTATTATTACCAAATTGCTTAGGAGAAACATTAAGACTGATTGAAAAATTGGAATCAATAGCTTTTTTCAATTTGATGATATCTTCTAAAGCTTGTTTAAACACCCAGTCACCAATTTCGGTAATTGCGTTTGTCTCTTCGGCTATTTCGATAAATGCGGCAGGACTCGTTATTCCATTTTTGGGATGTTGCCAGCGGATTAATGCTTCAGCTTTTACCGCCTTAATTGTTTTAAGATCAAAAATTGGCTGGTAATACAGCACAAATTCGTCATTTTCTATTGCTGATTTTAATTCATTTGAAATATTAAGTTTGTGCTTAGCTAAATCCTGCATCGATTGAACAAATGGCTGGAAGCAATTTTTACCATGTTTTTTTGCTTCATACATCGCGATGTCTGAATTTTTAATCAAGCTTTCAGCATCGATTGCATCATATGGGAACACTGTTGAACCGATACTTGATGTTATATTGATTGTTAACTGATTAATTTCAAACGTATCGCCAAGTGTTTTAACAACTCTCATAGCCGTTTTTTCAATAAATGTATGATCATCTAAGTCAGTCAGGATGATTGTAAATTCATCACCACCTAGTCTATAAACCTTATCTGTTGACCGGACACAATGCTGCAAGCGTTTGCCAACTTGCATGAGTAACAAATCACCAAAAGTATGTCCATGCTGATCATTCACTTCTTTAAATGAATCAAGATCTATGTATATCAAGCCAAAAAGCTTGTTATTTCTGTGCGCATATTTAGTTTCTAATTCCAAATCTTCATTAAACATCGTTCGATTCGGAAGGTTGGTTAGCAAATCATAATGTGCTGCTTTCAATTTTTGTTTAAGTACATAAGCTCTAAAAAGTGTTACCCCAACCAATAGCACAAATACTATCGCCGTTAGATATACTAATTTACTTGTTTTTTTGAATAGAGACATGTCCCAATGACTTAGGAATTCATTCTTTCTTGGCTCAAGTGCAATAAATGATTTATTTAATATTGATTGTAATATCGGCCAATCACTCCTAACAGCCATGGTAAGTTCTGTTTCAATTGGTACATTACCTATCTTTTTTAAATAGCTAATGCCTTGTAAATTGGCTTCATAATCAACAACCATTTCATTACCGATATAGGCATCAGAATTTCCGTTTTCAATTTCATTAAATGCTTCTTCAATTACATCCGTGTTAATTAAGTTAATGTATGAAAAATCTTTGCTTAATAAATTAGCCAACTGGCCACGTCTAAATATGGCAACTCTCTTTTCATTAAGGTCTTCTATTTTATTAATTTTTTTATTGTCTTTATGCACGTAAATTGCATACGAAAATTTCAGAATTGGGTCGGTGAGTAAGTATTTTTTAGAATCCACAATATTTGGATTTGCGACTGATGATAGAACATCTGCCTCTTTTTTCGAATTTTCGTCAATATTGAACATTTTGAAACGTACGCCAAGTTCAGGTTCAAGTGCGTGTAAGTAGTCCATGGTAAAACCACGGAATTTTTTCTTTTCGGATAAAAACTCTAATGGTTTCCAACTATGTTTTACCCCAACAGTAATTTCTTTATGCTCAGCTAACCATGCCTTCTCCTCTCTTGATAAATCAAGGGATAACTTAGAATGGTATGAATTAGTAGAAGTTAAATTTTGGCTTTTACAAAGAGCATGGATTGGTGAGCTTAATACTAATATTAAGGTAAATACTTTTGCAATTTTTAAAACGTTTATCAGTGTCATTGGGTAAATATTAGTTGCTCGCAGGCGCTTTAAGTCCGCAAAAATTAAAAATATAAGTATGTATATCTACTAGTTATCTATCGGCAGGACTTCTAAATTATTTAGGCAGAATTGATTTTTTTATAATCGCATCCATAAGTTCGTGTAATTACTCAAAACTGGGGGTGCGGCGAAAATATTGGAATACTAGGACGCTTCATATCGTTCTCAAGAAGCAGTTACCTAAACAATCATTCAAGCGGGACGCCTAAAGCCAGCACTGAAATCAACCTTTAAATTAAAAGGAGAGTTATTGGCATTTAATGCATCTTTATGTCTATTGGCGGCTCCAGCATCGGCGGCGATTACGTGGGATGTCAATAATGGAGTATTGTTAGGTGCTTCAAGCGTAAATGTATCTGGCTCTCTGTATGATGTGGAGTTTATTGATGGCAGTTACGACAGTGTTTTCGGAGCTACACCTCTCGTGTTTAATAGTTTTGCTTCAGCCACTGCGGCATCTCGGGCCTTATTTGACCTTTTCTTTTTAGATATCGAGTTAGGCAGTTTTGATTCAATCATCGAGCAGGGAATTCATGCTTATACATTTATTTTCACTAAGGGATGTGAGGGTAATTTAGAGATTTGCCGAGTCGCAACGTCTTACATTATTGACGAAGCTTCCGATATGGTGTGTTTTCAGCACAGCTTTTAATATAGCTGATTACGTAGGTGGCTATAATCAGGTAGATTATAGCTTTAGGGGTCAATACAAATCCACATTCGACACTTACAATCATACTTGGGCACTGTGGAGTTTATGCTATGTTGGGTCTAGGTTTATTAGGTATCATGGTAATGATTCGTCGCCGTTATGATGAAGTGTAGTATTTATCGTTCCTATCTCTGTATTAATCACCATAGCTGCAATTGTTGAAGAAATTCACCCAACAACTACAGTAAGACTTTATTCCATGGTCTATCTTAGATTTTGTAACAGCACAATTTTTGCAGAACAAAAATGCAGGCGAGTACGGGGGTCAATCGGTTTTTAAGACTCCTAACCAATTGATTTTTTTTGATTTTTAATATAAATCTGCATCAATTTTGGAATTTAGTTTCGGTATAGGTTCAGTTTTGCGAGAATGGTATAATATCTTCGAGAAAACCCCTAAAGAATCTTCAGCTTTCAAGAGTAAGATTTCCGAGTAGTCTGGACTCATAATACGTTGGTACTGTGTTCGACTCACAGAGGGGCCTACATTTAAATAATAGGGTATATTTAAGTTAAGCGCTTATTTCTTCTAATCATAAATTATCTTAGTTTTACATTTTATGTATAATTGTTATTCGATCTAGCGCTTAAACTTAAGTCAAATTGGATTTTCTAGATATCCAAAGTCAGGAAATTGCAAATATTATGAATGACAAAATGAGTAAGGCATCAATTTGTAGCATAGTTTCTCTAGATATCATCGATTACTCAGTCAAATCAGAGGTTGAAAAGTTAGCCCTTAAAACCTACTTTGATAGTATCGTCAACCAAGCTGTTGCGGATATTCCTACCGAAGATCGAACGATTGTAGATGCCGTAAATGGTGTTGCAATTGCTTGTAACGGCCCGTTAGAAGATGCGCTAGAAGATGCCCTCTTTATTTCGCTCACTGTGCGAGATGAAATCTTAAAACATAATACACAAAGTACAACACCTTTGTATGTTCAAATTGGTATCAATTTAGGCCCTGTATTAGTGGTTAATGATGCTACGGGTAAACAAAGCTTAATTGGCGATGGCTTAGAAGATGCACAACGCGTGATGTGTTTTGCAAATCCCAACCAAATTTTAGTCACCTATGATTATTATGAGAAGGCATATCAATTAACTCATGAAATCTCCCAAATGTTCGATAAATATGACGTGCATACTTTAGAGCATGATGTATATGCAGTTCGTTTGCTAAAAGAGGCCTCTGTAGAAGATGAACCATCCATTCCTGCGGATATCTCCGACTTAAAACCTTCAGTCGCAAGTAAGATTAACTGGCAATATGTTGGCTCTGTGATGTTTGGGCTTTTGGTGTTTTTTGTCATTACAAAAGTTGGCTTAGAGCCAACAGAACCAAACATTATTTTAGATGAACCAATAGTTACAGAAACACCAGCCTTGCCAAAAGCTGAGATGGTTTTAGATGCTCCTTCATCTAATGAAGATAACGAAGTAAACCAACAAATTACTACTGAAATTGCAGAGACTGCGCCAAATGAACCAGCTCAAAATGTAGTTACCAAGCAGAAATTGGATGATAATAAAGTGGTTGATATTGCCAAGTCTGCAGAGGGTTCGAATAAAGATATGGCAAGCAATCAAAACTCAACGATTAAAACTTCAAAAATTAAAAATAAAGTGGCTCAGAAAACTGAAGCTCAAAGTAAGTTAAGTTCTAGAGACAGCGAAAAAACGCAAGTTACTGTAGCCACAAAAAACTCAGATACAGCTTCAAATAGTAAAGCGAGTAGCGCCGTAAAAGAGCATGAAGTAGGTGTTGCGGCGTCAACAAAACAAACAGAATTAAAAACAGAAAAAAGTCCGACAGAAGAAAAATCAGCTTGGGAGTCTTTTAAAGCAGGTATCGCAAAAGGTGCTGAACGTAATTGTACACAAGCTGAAATTGCTTTGAATCAATGCATAAAAATTTAGCTGACAAAATTACTTATTAATTTACTTTAACAATAAATAGATTAAAAAATGAGTAGTGATAAAGTAAAAACCAGTCAAAAGGTAGTTGGCGATAATATCTGGCGGACTAAAATGCTAGAGCAAGGTCTTGCGCAGCTAGGGCATGCATTGTTACTCGTTTCTAGTCGTGGTGAAGTAGATTTTGCTTCTGAATCTGCTGAAATGATGCTTACTAAAGATTGTGGGCTAAGCATAGTAGAGCAAAAACTAGTTGCCGAACTTGAGCCGGACAATATACGACTTCAAAACGCTATTCAGTCGGCAATAGATAGCAAATGTCCCCAGGAAAATTCAATTGGTATTTATGTTCACCGCGCACAGTTTCCGAGACCGTTTTATTTGGTGCTGACTCGTCTTTTAAAGCCTGGGGAAGAGAGGCGTGAAGGCCATAGCGTTTTTATATTAATAAAAGACTTAAATCAGAATATTGAGAGATGGGCAAACCGTCTTAAGTCGAGTTTTGATTTATCACCACGCGAAATCGAGTGTGTGGTTTTGCTCACTGAGCGTCGAGATGTAGAAGAGATTGCTGCCGTAATGGAGATATCAATCGAAACAGTGCGACAGTACATCAAAAGTATGTTTAAGAAGATGGATGTGCGCAAGCAACATGAGCTAGTGAGTTTAGCACTAGAATATCGCAGAAATCGATAAATTAAAAAGGCGACTTAATTATTAGTCTTAAATATTGGTTAAGTCGCTTAAAATTTCAATTCAATAGTTAAATTATGCGGCAACTTGAAGTTTATTTTTATTGGGTTGATTATTAGTTAGTTTCATCCCAATTGAAATAGTTACTAAAGTCACCACATAAAATACAAGTTGCATGCCAGCAGGGCGTGCATCGTATCCAATTAAGCTATGAAGCAGTATGCCTAAAACTGATTTTTCAGGCAAGGTTTCTGATGTATCCCACAATGGTGAAGCTAGCGAAGGAATTAAATCAGATTGAATAAGATACCCAGCGGCTTGTGATGCCATGCCTGCGGCTAATAACAATACGAGAATACTTGTTGCGGAAAAAAACCAACGCATCGGAATTCGCAAAAGACCTTTATAAAGGGTATATCCAACGGCAACACCTGCAGCCACACCTATCGCACCACCAAGCAACATCGAAAATACCTCGACTTGATCAGAAGTCGCAATGCCATACAAGAAGAGCACGGTTTCTGATCCCTCACGCAATACAGCAAAACCAACAACAGTTAACAATATTGAGCATTCTTTTACACCATCTTTAATCGCCTTGCCTACATTACGCGCATTTGCCGCAAGTTCTTTGCCGTGGCTCGCCATCCAAATATTATGCCAAGCTAACATAAACACTGCCATGATTAAAATAAGCGCATTAAATAACTCTTGCCCCATACCACTCGCTAACTCTGAAATTTTATCGGTGAAACCAGCCAATATCATAGCGCCCAGTAAACCCAATATCACTCCAGCGCTTATCCATCGGCGATTATTTGGCACATCACGTGTTGCTGCTGCCACAATACCAATAATAAGTGCGGCTTCTAATACTTCACGAAAAACTATAACAGCGGTTCCGAACATGGTTGCTTTCTAAATGTTTATTTCTAACTAGTAAGTTTTTGTATGCTGCTTAGAAATAATGGTTAAATCAAAAAATGAATGAAAATTAATTATTTTGCAATAATAATGCCTTGGGCAGTTTTAGCATTAAATTCGCCCATAAACGAATAACTCCCTGGTTTGAGTGGGCCAATATTAATGATAGCTTTACTGTTGCCAGAAATAATTTTCTCAACACCTAAGTCATCGCTATGAAATTCATCAATGGATGCATCTTTGTTAATTACTAAAAGTTTAACTTTTTTGCCTGCAGGTACCGTTGTATTTGCAGGATTGAAACGATGATTCTGCAGCACAATCGTGTAATTAGTTTCTGCAGCAAAACATTGCACAGATAAAAAACAAAATAAAATAAATGTGATAAATCTCATAATAAGTAATCTAAAGTTAATAATGCTATTGAACGATAATAGTACCTTTAGCTGTTGCTTCATTAAACTCACCAAAGAAAGGGTATTTACCTGGGGTAAGTGGTCCGATAAAGATAGTCGCCTTAGCATTACCTGGGATTACTTTTTCACGTTTAAGTTCGTAGCTTTCAAATTCTTCTGGTGTGCTATCAGCATTGTTAATAATGAGCTTGATTTTCTTTCCAGCAGGTACTGTCAATTCTGCAGGTTCAAAGCGATGATTTTTAATAAGGATAGTGTACTCATCAGCATTTGCAAAAGCGAGCGATGGCAACAATAAAATTAAAGCAATGATTTTATTCATATTAGACCTGTATATTTAATAGGTTTTAATGATAGTAATTCTCATTAAGATTTGCAAGCATTATTATTGATCTATTCATATTTAGTAAATATTAATTTAAATGACCGAGTAGCTTTTGTTTAAAAATTAGTAGCTTGGGTTTTAAAATTTGTTTAATTTGAGCTTGAATTTGACTTGGGTAAAAAGCGATTGTTGTGTTGTGTGGCATAATGCTACATGTATTTAGATAAAATAAACTAGCGCATTTCAAACTGATGAATATGGACTTTATTGCAAACAATGTTGTGCTTAAGGCGGATAACATAGTGGGTGTTCGTGGTGATAGGCTGTTGTTTGAAAATGTTAATTTTGAAATGAGTCAAGGTTCTGTTTTGTATTTGCAGGGCGCTAACGGCACTGGCAAAACCACCTTATTGCGTATGCTTTGCGGACTCTCAAAGCCATATGCTGGCAATATTAGCTGGTGTGGTGAAAACATAGATGCTCTGGCAGAAGAATACTATAAAGATGTGCTTTATATTGGACACTTGTCAGGGATTAAAGAAGACTTAACTGCGCTTGAAAATTTACAATTTTCTATAGCGCTTTCTGGTAAACGTGTTACAGAGAAACAGACTGCAGAAGTATTTAATGCGCTAGGACTTTCTAAGGGTTTGAATTTACCCACGCGGATGTTGTCACAAGGACAGAAGCGCCGCGTAGCACTTGCTCGTTTGTGGTTACAGGATGCGCCGCTTTGGATTTTAGATGAGCCATTTACTGCTTTGGATATAAGTGCAACAGAGCGCTTAAAACAAAAAATTGAAGTTTTTGCACGTGATGGTGGCATGGTTATTATGACCACACATCAGGAATTTACTTTAAATATACCTAAATTTTCGCAATTACGCCTAGATGAAAATGTAATAAAAAAAGTAGCGTAATTTGACATGATTGAATCAAACCAAAATACAACATCAGGCATTACGCATTTGCAAGAAGAGAAATCTAATGTTGCTATTTCTATGAGTGCATACTCGGTTTTGCTTGAAATTTTAAAGCGAGATATTCGCGTTGCATTAAGAAGACAATCAGATGTAGCAGCAGTATTTTTCTTTTTTATTATTGCTGCAAGTTTGTTTCCATTAGGCTCAGGTACAGATCCAAAGTTACTGAGTGCAATGGCGCCAAGTGTGTTGTGGGTGACCGCATTATTGTCATGCATGCTTTCACTCTCAAGGATTTTTGCGAGCGACTATGCAGACGGTACTTTAGAGCAGATGCTGCTTTCAAATCATCCAACAGTATTAATTGTGCTCATGAAAATATTGGCACACTGGGTACTTTCTGGATTGCCTTTAGTCTTGGTCGCACCACTCATCGGTTTACAGTTTAATTTAAGTAATGAGCAGTTGCAGATTCTTGCAATCTCACTTTTGATGGGTACGCTTGCGTTAAGTTTAATTGGTAGCATTGGCGCGGCACTGACCTTGGGAATACGTGGTGCTGGGGTGTTGATTGCAATATTGGTATTACCACTTTATATTCCAGTGTTGGTTTTTGGGGCGGGCGCGGTGAATGCTGTTTCAATTGGCATGAGCCCGAATGGCGCGCTATCATTATTGGGGGCGGTTTTGGCGCTTGCGCTAGTATTTTCCCCGCTTGCGTCAGCCGCAGCGTTGCGTATCGCGTTAGAATAATTTGATGTTAGTGTAATTGAATATATAGATTAGAATAAAAATTATGGAAAAAAAAATAAGCATAAATTGGTTTAAATATGCATCACCTAAAACCTTTTACCCCTTAGCTGGCAAGATTATCCCTTGGTGCGCGATTGGTGCTGCAATACTGATTGCATATGGTTTATATATTGGTTTGATTATTGCGCCAACTGATTTTCAACAAGGAGAAGGTTATCGCATTATTTTTGTACATGTGCCTGCAGCTTGGTTTTCAATGTTTCTATATTTGATTATGGCGTTTTATGCGGCCATGGGGCTGGTGTTTAACGCAAAGTTATCTTATATGATGGCGACTGCCATTGCGCCAACAGGTGCGATGTTTACATTTGTTGCTTTGGTGACTGGCTCACTTTGGGGTAAGCCCATGTGGGGAGCATGGTGGGTTTGGGACGCGCGACTTACTTCTGAGCTAATCTTACTTTTTTTATATGTTGGTTATTTTTCTTTGCAAGCGGCAATAGACGATAAAAACCGCGCAGATAAAGCCAGTGCAGTGTTAGCCCTTGTAGGTGCGATAAACGTACCTATTATTTATTTTTCAGTAAAGTGGTGGAACACATTGCATCAAGGCTCATCAGTAAGCCTCACAAAAGCGCCTGCGATGGCGGCGATAATGCTACAAGGTATGATGGTGATGGCAATAGGCTTTTGGTTGTATAGTGTTGCGGTTATTTTAATGCGCGTGCGATGCGAGATTTTAGAGCGCGACAGTAAGCTAAAAATGTTTTGAAAAGATTAGTGATTAATAAAGTTGTTGTTACATAAGTTAACTAGAGGATAAAAATGCATTGGAATAGTATCTCTGAGTTTTTGGCAATGGGCGGTTATGGCTTTTATGTGTGGGGCTCATTTGCAGTGACTTTCTTATCTATGACGATTGAACTATGGCTAATCAATCAGCGTCGTAAAAGCGTCACAAGAACGCTTGAGCAATAAGTCATTTAATTTAAAGGTATTTTGGATATGAAAGCTCGTCATAAAAGGTTTGCATTAATCGCAGCGGGGTTGGCATTGCTTGTCATCGCCGCTGTGCTGATTACAAAATCTTTTCGTAGTAATCTAGTTTTTTTCTTTACACCAACACAAGTAGAAAACGGTGAAGCGCCTAAAACGGGTAATTTTAGAATAGGTGGAATGGTTGAAGCAGGTAGCTTAAAAAGATTACCTGATGGTTTAAGAGTGCAGTTTAAGGTCACTGATACTGCCAAGACAATGCAAGTTGAGTATAAAGGTATATTGCCAGATTTATTTAAGGAAGGTAAAGGTGTGGTTGCAGAAGGTGAGCTTAATAAAGATGGGTTGTTTGTTGCGAATCAAGTATTAGCAAAGCATGATGAAAACTATATGCCACCCGAGGCCGCCGCAGCCCTAGAAGCGGCAAAAGCGAACAAGGCTAAACTTGCGACAGATGGAGACAGTAAATGATTCCATCGATAGGAGAGTTAGCGCTCATTATTGCGTTTTTATTGGCCATTATGCAAGGCACATTGCCGTTAATAGGGGTTTGGAAAAATAAAAAATCACTTATTAACCTTGCAGTACCCACGGCGCGCGCGCAATCTGCACTTGTTGCACTCGCTTTTTTTATATTGGGTTATTCATTTTATGTGAACGATTTTTCGGTGTTGTATGTTGCATCTACATCCAATTCTCAGTTACCTACAATTTACAGATTAGCCGCTGTGTGGGGTGGTCATGAAGGTTCAATGCTATTGTGGGTGACGATACTTGCCGTTTGGACAGTTGCAGTGACTATGTTTGCAAAAAATTTACCCGATAGCTTTAGAATTAGACTGATTGCGGTGATGGGTTTGGTCAGTGTTGGATTTTTGGCGTTTATATTGTTTACCTCAAACCCGTTTGATAGGCTGATTCCCGCAGCCTTAGATGGCCGTGATTTGAATCCATTGTTGCAAGACCCCGGCATGGTATTTCATCCTCCAGTACTTTACATGGGTTATGTCGGTTTTTCTGTGGCATTTGCATTTGCAATTGCGGCATTGTTAGATGGTAGTTTAGATAATGCTTGGGCACGTTGGACGCGACCTTGGACAACGGTTGCTTGGGCATTTTTAACTTTAGGCATTGCATTTGGTAGCAAGTGGGCATATTACGAGCTAGGATGGGGCGGTTGGTGGTTTTGGGATGCGGTTGAAAATGCATCTTTTATGCCTTGGCTGGTAGGCACTGCGCTTATCCATTCGCTCGCCGTGACTGAAAAACGTGGCGCATTTAAAGTGTGGACTGTGTTACTTTCTATTTGTGCTTTCTCGTTAAGTTTGCTTGGTACTTTTTTAGTGCGCTCTGGCGTACTTACCTCAGTGCATGCATTTGCGACTGACCCAAGTCGAGGCTTATTTATTTTGCTCTATTTGGTGATTGTGATTGGAGGCGCATTGCTTTTATTTGCCATTCGCGCACCTGCTGTAGGCTTAGGCGAGAAGTTTGATGTAGTCTCACGCGAATCATTTCTACTTGCAAATAACGTGGTATTGGCAGCAGCAGCGGGTTCTGTGCTATTAGGCACGATGTATCCTTTACTTATAGATGCGATTGGTGGTGGCAAAATCTCAGTAGGGCCACCCTATTTCGATGCTGTATTTGCAGCGATTATGGCGCCGGGTATATTTTTAATGGGCTTGGGGCCACTCGCAAAATGGAAAAAAGCCAGCATGCCAGAAATTGGTGTGCGATTAAAGCTTGCTGCAATCATTAGTTTGGTTTCTGCGCTCTTAGTGCCATCAATCATGGGTAAACTGACCTTGATGTTGGCTGTGGGCGTTTTTATGGGGGTTTGGGTGTTAAGTACCACGTTAATTTTACTTCAAAACAGAATTAATACGCGACAAACAACCAGTGCAACTTTACTCGAAAACTTAAATGGCATTCCACTTGCCTTTTATGGCATGCTCGTCGCCCATTTTGGCATAGGCGTGTTTATATTGGGCGTTACCTTGGTTAAAGGTTACGAGACTGAGCAAGATGTCCGTATGGAAATCAACGATGTCGCACAAGTCGACGATTTAGCTTTTATTTTTAAAGGGGCTAAAGAGGTTAAAGGACCAAATTATATCGCTTCGCAAGGGACATTTATGGTTAATAGTGGCGATAAAACAATAGGCATGCTTTATCCTGAAAAGCGTTTTTATCCAGTACAGGGTGCCACGATGACTGAGGCAGATATTGACCCAGGTGTATTCAAAGATTTGTATGTTTCACTTGGGGAGCCATTAGAAAATGGCGCTT
>JAIYEJ010000231.1 GCA_027487055.1 Methylotenera sp.
AATGCTCCTAATGAAGTAGATGAGAAACAATTGCGGGAGTTGCATATTCGCGTCCGCACACCTGCGGTGTAAAATGCAGTCATTCGCGCTAACTTTGTTACACCCGCTTGACGTACAAAAACGTACTATCTAAGTGGATGTGCCGCGTTAGCGCATCGCAAATTGCATTCTAAAAAACTAAATGACAAATAAACTACCTTAAACTGAGTTAGTTAAAATTATTGATATATTGTTTGCTAATAAAAAAAATCAGAAACAAGCAACATAATCTCTTACGAGTTTTAACTAAGGTTTAACTAACTCAACCCTACATTCTGCAAACGCTTTAATCGCGGCGTCTAAATCTGCTGTGGTATGGGCGGCAGAAATCTGCGTTCTAATCCTCGCTTTACCTTTTGGTACCACGGGGAAGAAAAATCCAATCGCATAAACGCCTTTTTCGAGCAAGCGCTTGCTCATATTTTGTGCCAGCACCGCATCGCCCAACATAATGGGGATAATTGGGTGGTCGCCGTCTTTTAAATCAAAACCAGCCGCCAGCATGCCTTGTCTGAAGTAGCGTGTATTGCTTTCTAGCTTGTCACGCAGCGTTGTAGATTTTGAAAGCATACTCAATGCACTTAGCGTAGCCGCACAAATAGTGGGCGCAAGTGAGTTAGAAAACAAATAAGGTCGTGAGCGTTGGCGCAATAAATCAATAATCTCCTTACGGCCAGATGTGCTGCCGCCAGATGCGCCACCTAGCGCTTTTCCAAAAGTGCTGGTGATAATATCAACACGCCCCATCACGCCACGGTACTCGTGTACGCCTCTGCCAGTTTTGCCTATGAAGCCTGTTGCATGGCAATCATCATGATGCACCATGGCGTCAAACTCATCAGCCAAATCGCAGATTTCATCTAGTTTGGCGATGGTGCCGTCCATCGAAAATACGCCATCGGTGGTGATTAAAATGCGCCTTGCATTGTTGGCTTTAGCGACTTCTAATTGCACGCGTAAATCTGCCATATCATTATTTTTATAGCGATAGCGCGCAGCTTTGCAAAGACGTACGCCGTCAATAATCGATGCATGATTGAGCTCGTCAGAGATAACTGCGTCTTGCTCGCCTAAAATCGTTTCAAACAAACCTGCGTTTGCGTCAAAGCAAGATGAATACAAAATCGTGTCTTCCATACCCAAAAAGTCGCTCATGGCAAGTTCCAGCTGTTTATGGATAGACTGTGTGCCACAAATAAAACGCACCGAAGCAAGGCCAAAGCCCCAGTCATCAATACCTTGTTTGGCGGCTTGAATTAAATCAGGGTTATTGGCTAAACCTAAATAATTGTTAGCGCACATATTAATCACTTCGCGACCATCTGCCAAAGTAATGCGATTATTTTGGTCAGAGCCAATAACTCGCTCAGTTTTATAAAGCCCATGCGCTTCAATGTCGTGTAAATCTTGGGTAAAACCTTGTTTTGCTGCTTTAAAACTCATGCTTTTTCTTCCCAATTTAAAATCACTTTGCCAGAGTTGCCAGAGCGCATAACGTCAAACCCTTGTTGAAAATCGGTATAATGAAACCGATGTGTAATAATTTTCTCTAAAGGCAAACCGCTCTGCACCATCATGCTACCTTTGTACCATGTTTCAAAAATCTCACGGCCATAAATGCCTTTAATTGTCAGGCCTTTGAATACTACCATGTCCCAATCAATGCCAGAACCAGCAGGCATAATGGCCAGCATGGCAATGTTGCCGCCGTTAATCATTTTGCTAAGCATGTCGCCAAATGCTTTAGGCGAGCCAGACATTTCTAAGCCCACATCAAAGCCCTCAAAAATCCCCATATTTTCCATCATTTCTTTGCTGATGGTTTCTTTGCTTACGTTCACAGTTACCACACGCGGCAAAATGCTTTTAATCAAATCTAAACGGTACTGGTTCATATCAGTTATTACGATATTTCTAGCCCCTGCGTGATCAGCCACCAAAGCCGCCATGCTTCCAATGGGGCCTGCGCCAGTAATCAACACATCCTCACCCACCATGTTAAAAGATAAAGCGGTGTGCACCGCGTTACCGTAGGCATCAAAATAAGAAAGTAAATCGGTATCAATGGGGCGACTAGGCTTAAATACATTTTTGGCAGGAATCACCAAGTATTCAGCAAATGCGCCATGACGGTTTACGCCTACACCTATGGTGTTGGGGCACAAATGTGTGCGTCCACCTAAGCAGTTGCGGCAGCGCCCACAGGTGAGATGACCTTCGCCAGAGACAATATCACCAATGTTGTAGCCTGTGACGTTAGAGCCAAATCCAGCAATCTCGCCCACGTATTCATGCCCAGTAATCATTGGCACAGGAATTGTTCTTTGCGCCCATTCATCCCAGTTGTAAATGTGTACATCGGTACCGCAAATAGCGGTTTTTTTTATTTTAATCAGCACATCATTATTGCCAACTTCTGGCTCGGGCATATCCTCTAGCCAAAGGCCTTCTTTGGCATATTTCTTCACTAAAGCTTTCATTATTTACTTCCCTATAAATAATTAGTTTTGTTGAATATTTAAGTTTTTTATTTTGTGCTACGTGCCTAGTATGGCATAAGGCATGTGCATATTCAAACTGTCAACCTCAATAGGAATCGGGTATGATTGCAGTTGAAATTTTATTAACTCTACCTTGTCAAAACAAAAGCTTATGCCACTCACCGAAATCAACCACGTTAACTTTCGTACTGACCGCGACACCATGCACAAACTTCGCGATTTTTATTGCGATGTGTTAGGTTTAACTGTGGGTAAGCGCGTGGCGAGCACCACGTATGGCTATTGGTTATATATTGGCGAAAACGATGTAGTGCATTTGGCAGAATATAAAACACCTGAGCCACCAAAGCTGCATGTGCATGGCACTTATGATCATGTTAGTTTTACTTGTACCGATATGCCAGCGATGGAGGCGAATCTAACGCAACATGGAGTGACCTACACAACCCGAACTTTGGCAAATGGCGTACGTCAAATTAATTTGAAAGATCCTGCTGGTAACGGCGTAGAGCTTAATTTTGAAGAGTTTTGGAACCCAGATTACATCATGCGCCCTTCAGGCGACCCAAGTAAGATGTAGATCGTTTGGTGATAGGCATAACTTGCTGGCTTGTGTGACTTGCATCACATAAATATGGCGATTATCTAGATAAGATACTAACTTGAAGTGCTATGTAGTCTAAATTAAAATAAAAACATTATTTAAATGCCTTACAAAAGGGCAAAAAGAAAATAAGTAATATGGAGATTAAAATGCAATTAAATAGATTAATAGTAAGTATTCTGGGAAGCTCTA
>JAIYEJ010000140.1 GCA_027487055.1 Methylotenera sp.
AAAAACAAACGTACAATGCCAGAGAAAATGGAAATCAAAAAATTTGATCCAGTTGCGCGTAAACACGTGATCTACAAAGAAACCAAATTAAAATAATCTGATAATTTATAAGATTATTTAAAAAACCCGCGTTAGCGGGTTTTTTTACATCAAATTAAAACATTCCCCACTTCGTTATTCTTGTTTCGCATCAGTTTTTACGAAGCTGATTTTATTCTTTTTAAATACTTTCCATATGTCCATTAATAATTCTGATTGCAGACCTAATGTACCATTCTCAGGATCTGAAACCCAAGCGGTCAATGTTAAATCCATACCATTTTCGTTAAACCCCTTAATCCTTGCGGCTGGCGCTGGTGTAACAAGAATACGCTTATGTTGTTTAGGAATATCATGCATTAATTGCAAAGCTAGTTCTAGTGGGCTATCGACACTGATAGCAAGCTCAATCTGCACGCGGCCTTTATGCTCTGTAAGCGAATGATTAACCACAGCAGTGGTTATGAGTGTTTCGTTTGGAATAATCACGTGTGTGCCATCTAGCTTACTGAGTACCATGTAACGCGATCGTAAGTCTTGTACAACACCATAATGTTTATCAACAGAAACTACATCTCCAATTTGCATCGATTTATCAAGCAAAATAATAAATCCACTTACGTAGTTGCTAGCAATACGTTGCATACCCAAACCCAAACCAACACCAAATGCGCCACCAAATACTGAAAGTAGCGTGATATCTAATCCTACAGCAGACAATGCAATTAAAGTTGCAATAAAGATTAATACAATTCTGATGAGCTTAGTCATTACTACACGCATATTAATATTGACTTGCTCAGCAGCCATCAATCTATTTTCTAAAAGACGACTTACCCATAGTGCAATAAATATCGTGACGATTACAGTAAGAATAGCTTGCAGAACCAATAACAAATTAACGGGATTTTTACCTACGTTAAACTTAACCTCTTCTAGGGTTAATCCAATTTCAGGAAGAATTCCACTTAGGTGCAAGGCAAGTATCATCCAAACACCCCATGCTATCAAGTTCTCTAAAGTCTTCAGCCATCCACTTGGAGAGAATATATATCGTAAACCATACACCACTAGGCGGATCACTATCATCGCCAATAGCAAGCGGCTTGTTAGTCTTAGGATGCTGACATGCATCCATTCTGCACATATATAACGCGCTATCGTAACCATCAAGAAAGTACTGATAGGAAATAAAATTCGATTAATCGCCCCTAACATGGGCTTCATATTTTCTTGTAATCTGTCTAGAAAATATGCTCTTAGTGCGCCATTAATTGCAAATGCAACAACAACAGATATCGCTATAATCAATAGCTGCCATAATGCGGCAGGCGTTGAGATATCCGCTAATATTTCATTCCAAATAAGTTGAATTTCTGGGTTCATCATTCTTTTAAGTAGTTTTTACCAAATTACGCATATTAAATTAAGAAAATGGTCGCTAAACCTAAAAATATAAAGAAGCCTCCGCTATCTGTCATTGCGGTAATTAAAACGCTAGAACCCACAGCCGGATCGCGCCCAAACTTAGTCATGACCAGTGGAATCATCACACCCATCACCGCAGCAAGCAGCAAATTGAATGTCATCGCCGCCATCATCACCAACCCTAATTGATAATTACCATAGAGCAAATAGGCAATAATACCGAGCACGCCACCCCACAAAATGCCGTTTAGCAAGGCGACACCTAACTCTTTTTTGACAAGCGACTTCATATTGTGAGATGAGATTTGGCCTAGCGCCAAGCCACGCACGATCATAGTGGTTGTTTGGTTGCCTGAATTGCCACCGATACCTGCCACGATTGGCATAAGCGCTGCAAGTGCAACTATTTTTTCAATTGATCCTTCAAACAAACCAATCACGCGCGAAGCCACCATTGCAGTCACAAGATTAATTGCGAGCCAAGCCCAACGATTTTGTACTGATTTCCAAATTGATGCAAAAAAGTCCTCTTCTTCTCTTAAGCCTGCCATAGATAACATATCAGATTCCGATTCATCGCGAATGTAATCCATTACCGCATCCACAGTAATACGACCAACCAGCTTATTATTTGCATCTACTACCGGTGCGGTCACTAGGTCGTATCGCTCAAACGCTTGCGCTGCCTCATCTGCAATATCTTCTGGATGAAATACTACTGCATCAGCCACCATGACATCTGAAACGCTGGCATCTAAATCACTCACAACCATGCGCTTAAGTGGTAAAACACCACGCAAAATATCTTCTCTATCAACCACAAACAATTTATCGGTAAGCTCAGGCAGGCTGCCCAACCGACGCATATAACGCAACGCCACTTCTAATGTAATATCTTCACGAATTGTCACAATATCAAAATCCATATGCGCACCAACTGCTTCTTCAGGATATGATAAGGTGGATTGTAAACGCTCACGATTTTGCGTGTCCAAGCTATCCATCAGATCTTGCAACACATCTTTTGGTAAGTCTGGCGCTAAGTCTGCTAGCTCGTCTGCATCGAGTTGTTCAGCGGCGGCCAACAACTCTTGTGAATCCATATCAGCAATTAAACTTTGTCTAACTGAATCAGAAACCTCAAGTAAGATTTCACCATCTCGATCTGCTTTAACTAACTCCCAAAGATTCAACCTATCTTCTAGCGGTAAAGCCTCAAGAATATGTGCAACATCAGCCGAATGTAATGTATCTAATTTTTTTTGTAGTTCTATTATATTTTGCTTATGTACCATGGACTCGACAAGATCATGCTTAGGCATGTATTGCTTATGCACAAGCCCTTCTACAAGCTTGTGCTTTTCTAGTAGCGTGATGACCTGTTGAAGACTCTCTGATAAGCTTTCTTTAGCTTCTTGTGGCTCAGACATAGGTAAACCTTGATTGCAAAACAACATAAAACGTTATTATGATTTATTTTTATACATATTATGCATTTACATGAAAATTAGCGATTAAAATATCTTTGATGATTAAGGAGCTCGTTTTATATTCGACTACACACTGCCACTTATGTGAAAAGGCAGAGGCACTTTTTGTTAACTACTGTCATGCTTTTAACTTGAATATCATTGATATTGCAGATAATGATTTGCTTTTAGCGCAATATGGCACACGCATTCCTGTTCTACTAAGTGTAGACAACGCATCCGAACTTAACTGGCCTTTTGATGAAATCACATTAAAAGAATTTTTAGCTAATTTAACTTAACTTCCAAAAAAAAAGCCAGCTAATAGCTGGCTTTTTTATTTCATTTTAAATTACTCTGCTGATACGGCTTCAGTACTTGTGTCTGGACGATCTACCAATTCAACAAATGCCATAGGTGCATTATCGCCATTTCTGAAACCACATTTCAAAATACGTAAGTAACCACCATTACGTGCATTGTAGCGCGGACCTAGTACACCAAATAACTTACCTACAATATCACGATCACGTAAGCGGCTAAATGCTAAGCGGCGATTCGCTAAAGTGGCATCTTTACCAAGTGTAATCAATGGTTCTGCATATTTACGCAACTCTTTTGCTTTTGGCAAAGTTGTTCTGATAATTTCGTGACGTAATAAAGATACAGACATATTACGGAACATAGCTGCACGATGGCTGCTAGTACGATTTAATTTACGATTGCTATTACCGTGACGCATAGTAATTCCTTAATTTTCTTTAATATTGTATTACTTAAGCTTTTTCAAGACCAACTGGTGGCCAATTTTCTAGCTTCATGCCTAAAGTTAGGCCTTTAGTTGCCAGTACATCTTTAATTTCATTTAAAGATTTTCTGCCTAAGTTTGGTGCTTTTAATAACTCGTTTTCAGTACGTTGAATTAAATCGCCAATGTAGAATATATTTTCTGCTTTTAGGCAATTAGCTGAACGCACTGTCAATTCTAAATCATCCACTGGGCGCAATAGAATTGGGTCAACTTGTGGCGCAGATTTAACTTCCACTTCACTTGGTGAACCTTCTAAATTGGCAAATACTGAC
>JAIYEJ010000333.1 GCA_027487055.1 Methylotenera sp.
ACCTGCACATTTAAATGCTGGTGACTTAGTGATTTTTAATGATACGCGCGTTATTAAAGCGCGTTTATTCGGTAACAAGGCTTCTGGTGGCGCAGTTGAAGTGCTAATTGAACGCGTTATTGACACTCACAATGTGCTAGCGCACATTCGTGCATCACGCACGCCTGTAGTAGGCGCAATACTCACGCTAGCAAATGCTTTTAAAGCAGAAGTGCTTGGGCGCACCGATGATTTATTTCATGTAAAGTTTTTGAGTGACTCGTCCGCGTTCGATTTATTGGAACAATATGGCGCACTGCCGTTGCCACCTTATATATCGCACAATGCAGAAGCGGAAGACGAAACCCGCTACCAAACGGTCTATGCCAAACATGCTGGGGCAATAGCAGCGCCTACTGCTGGCTTACACTTTGATGAAGCAATGCTTACAACATTAAAAGGCAAAGGCGTTAATATCGCCTATGTGACTTTGCATGTGGGTGCGGGCACGTTTCAACCAGTGCGCGTTGATGAGATTAAAGACCATAAAATGCATAGCGAATTCTATAATATCCCGCCTGAAACTGCTGAGTTGATTGAACTCACAAAAGCGCAAGGCGGCAAGATTATCGCTGTTGGCACCACCAGCATGCGCACCTTAGAAAGTGCAGCATCGCAAGCCTCTCAAAACAGTACCCTGCAAGCCAATATCTATGAGGCTTCCAAAGCATCAACTAGGATTACTTATTTAAATAGCTCTGCATTAAGTGGCGAAACTGATATTTTTATCACTCCAGGTTTCGAGTTCAAAATTGTAGACAAACTCATCACGAATTTTCATCTCCCTAAAAGCACCTTGCTTATGTTAGTGTCTGCATTTGCTGGTTTTGATGAAATTAAAAACGCATATGCGCATGCTGTTAAGCAAGAATATCGTTTTTTTAGTTATGGCGATGCGATGTTATTAGAACGTAAAACTTTAACAAAATAGCGTTCATACTAAATCGAATTTTTACTCGCTTTTGAACGTTAAGAAAACGCAGCAGTCTAGCGACACGATAACAAAAAAAATACTAATTAAAAATATATACACTTTGGAGAAATAATTAAATGAGCCCGTTCAATCAACTGCATAAAACAACTTCAACTGCTGCGCTTTTGGTATGCACACTTTTTACCAATTTTTCCTTGCAGGCCGAGGTTTTACCGCAAGCTGAGTTGGGCATTAAAATTACTCTTGCAAAACAATCAACCACACGACCAATGACAGTGGCTTATATTCCAGGTTTAAAACGTTATTACATTGCAGATGGCGGCCTTGCACCTATGGGATCTGAGTTTGAAGCGCCTATTTCAAAATCACTAATTCATAGTTATGACGAAAAAGGCCAATACATCAACTCGGCAAGACCTGGTTATGATAACCGCTCAATATATTACAACAGCAATTCCGCTAAATTAGAAACGATTACTTATAACATTTCTAGCGATGTTGGTTTTTCGCCAAACACTGGCATCTATTCAATTAACTTGACTGAATCTGGCGATGTTTTAGATACTTCAGAAGAAATTTCACAATTTAATCCCGCATTTGGGCACTCTGGCACGATGCCGACCTACGATGCCGCCAATCAACGCTACTTTGCCAAACAAGGGCGCAGTGACAAGGTGTTTATAGTAGATCCAAAATTACGAGAAAAAGTCGGTGAAATTACGCTAGAACTAGCCAAAGCAGGTGCCGCAACTGATGATGTAAGTGATTTATTTGTGGCATTTACCGGCGTGAAAAATCAAGAGTTGATGCTGTTAGATATTGACCATAAAGCAGCGTTGGTATTTGATTTAAAAGGTAAGTTTATTGCTAAAAGTGAGTTGCCAAAAGAGTTAAAACTGCGCTCACAAAATCACTTTAACGGCATTGGTTACGCAAACGATATGCTGTTTGTGTTTCACGAGGTTGAAGGCGAATTTGGCACTTATTACGGGTTTAAAGTTATTAAGTAATAAACGCTAAAAAAACCGCGACAGTTTCAATTGCCGCGGTTTTTTAATTCTAAATCTTAATATTTACTTACCAAGCATGCCCGCTACTTTGCCCGAAGCCATGCCAAAAATAGCGCCTAGCACTGTTGAAACTATGACCAATAAAACAGGATTAGTCATATCCATCGCTGAAGGGCTACCTGCACCAGTTGTTTGCAATGCATAACCTGCTGTTGCTGCATAGCCATACACATTTGCCGGTACTGCTGATAACAATGGAAGATTTGCTATTATAACTAGTAAAAATACAGTAGCCGCAATATAAATTGCTGGGCCTACTGCACCTGCTAAGCCTAACGGATTAGCTCCAACTAAGGTCAATGCAACGCCTGCAATTATCGCCCCATATACCATGCCTGCAATGGTTTTTTGTAAAGCGGCCGTGTCAGCACCTAACGCAAAATAACAACCCCATGCAATAAAACCAACCCAAACAAGCAACTCTGCATCCCCATCACCCATACCAAAAGGACCAAGTGCGATATAAGCCCAAACACCACCTAAAACGGCAATACTCACTGCTAATGCTGTTAACTTCGACATACTTTTTCTCCCTAAATAAAAAGGTAAAACTCTTATAAAAATAATCTTGTTGAGTAATACAGCCAGTAAATTTAGTTTGGCGAAGCTATACGATGAAACAGTGACTACACCAAATTCAATCCGCTAGACTTAGGCACAGTCTAGCTTCAATTTGGTGCATTTGACAAGTGCTTTTTTGGTGCAGGTATTTTATTGCGGTTAAACCTTAAGTTTCCACAATAAATGA
>JAIYEJ010000349.1 GCA_027487055.1 Methylotenera sp.
GGCTTGTTTGGCAATGCGGTAAACGTTTTTACGAAGACCACGATAGCCTTTCGCGGCATTTAAGACTTTTTTATGTTTTGCGCGTGGAATGACACCACGTTTTACTCTAGGCATGTCAGTCTCCTTATCGCGTTGGCATCATAGCGCGAACGCGTTTGACGTCAGTTGGTGAGATGATAGAAGTGCCACGTAATTTACGTTTTTGCTTCGTTGTTTTTTTGGTTAAGATATGGCGCAAATGTGAGTGCGTACGCTTCACTTTGCCATTTCCTAAGAACTTAAAGCGCTTTTTGGCGCTGCTCTTTGTTTTCATTTTTGGCATTTTTTTCTCCTTTGAGACTAGTTAAGAACGCTTAGGCATGCCTTTTAAGCCGTATCGTTCAGGGTAAATCTTTAATCTGTTGCTTCTTTTTCTTCTTTTTTCTCAGCAGATTTTGCTGGTTTTGGTGCTTTTACTGCCACTTTATCTGCTTTTTTTGGAGCTAACACCATCACCATTTGGCGGCCTTCCATCTTAGGAAATTGCTCAACCACCGCGTGTTCAACTAAATCTGCTTCAACACGTCTTAATAAAGCTAAACCAAACTCTTGGTGTGTAATCTCTCGACCTCTAAAACGCAAAGTAATTTTCGCTTTATCGCCTTCGCCCAAAAATCGGATGATATTACGAACTTTAATGTTGTAATCACCATCATCCGTACCCGGGCGAAACTTAATCTCTTTTATAACAACTTGTTTTTGCTTAAGTTTTTGTTCATGCTGACGTTTACTTTCAGCATATTTAAACTTACCGTAGTCCATCAATCTGCACACTGGCGGCACAGCATTGGGTGCAATTTCAACCAAATCAATATCAGCTTCTTCCGCTTTAGCAAACGCCTCGCGTAAACTCACAATGCCAAGCGGCTCACCTTCTATGCCCACCAAACGAACCTCAGTTCCAGTAATGTCACCGTTGATTCGTGTTTCTTTATCCTGTGCTATTGTTGACTCCTAATCTTATCCAATAAAAAATAAACCGCGCTAGTCCAAAAATCAGCGTTTAAACCTTAGTTTCAATTTCTGCTTTTAAACGAGCAATTAACTCGCTGACTGGCATAGAACCTAGGTCTTCACCTTTTCTGGTACGCACGGCCACTTGTCCTGCTTGCATTTCACGCTCACCTGCAACAAGCAAATAAGGCATTTTTTGCATCGAATGTTCGCGTATTTTATAGGTAATCTTCTCATTTCTCAAGTCAAAATCGCATCTAATGCCATTTTTCTTCAGATTTTCAACAACTTGCAACACATAATCAGACTGATTTTCTGAAATATTCAAGACCATTGCCTGAACAGGTGCTAACCAAAGCGGCATGGCGCCAGCAAAATTTTCAATCAAAATGCCTAAAAAGCGCTCCATGGAACCCACAATTGCACGATGTAACATAATTGGGCGTTGGCGCGAATTGTCTTCCGCTACATATTCCGCGCCCAAACGCTCTGGCAAGTTTGGGTCGAGTTGAATGGTGCCACATTGCCACATACGACCAAGCGAATCTTTAAGGGTGAACTCAATTTTGGGGCCATAAAATGCGCCCTCCCCTGGCTGATATTCAAAATCCAAACCATTGGCTTTAATCGCGTTTGCAAGTGCAGCTTCTGCCATATCCCACGCTTCTTCAGTCCCTACGCGCTTTTCAGGTCGGGTTGAAAGCTTCACAATCACATCTGCAAAACCAAAATCTTTGTAAACCTCGTACAACATTTTAATAAAAGTGGCGACTTCTGCCTCGACTTGTGACTCCATACAGAAAATATGCGCATCATCTTGCGTAAAGCCACGCACACGCATCAAGCCGTGTAACGAGCCTGAAGGCTCGTTACGGTGGCAAGAGCCAAATTCTGCCAAGCGCAATGGTAAATCACGGTAGCTATGCAAACTACTATTAAAAATTTGAATGCGCCCTGGGCAGTTCATCGGTTTCACCGCGTAATCACGGCTTTCTGACTGTGTAGTGAACATATTGTCACGGTAATTTTGCCAATGGCCAGATTTTTCCCATAAAGTTTTGTCGAGCACTGTAGGTGTGCGCACTTCTTGGTAATCATACTCTTTAAATTTGGCACGCATATATTGCTCAACCTCTTGCCAAATCACCCAACCACGCGGATGCCAAAACACCATGCCAGGCGCATCGTCCTGCATATGATAAAAATCGAGCTGTTTACCCAATTTGCGGTGGTCACGTTTTTCGGCTTCTTCCAGTTGAAACAAATACGCTTCTAGCTCTTCTTTATTGCGCCATGCAGTACCGTAAACTCGTTGCAACATTTCATTATTGCTGTCGCCACGCCAATAGGCGCCCGCTAGTTTCATCAACTTAAACGCCTTAAGCTTGCCTGTATTCGGCACGTGTGGGCCTCGGCACAAATCTGTAAAGTTGCCTTCAGTGTACAGAGACACATCTTCATTACTTGGGATTGAGGCAATAATTTCGGCTTTGTAATGCTCGTTAATACTTTTAAAATATGCCACGGCTTCGTCACGAGGTAATATTTTACGGGTAACGGCCTCGTCTTTTTTTGCAAGCTCAGCCATTTTCTTTTCTATCGCAACCAAGTCGTCAGGCGTAAATGCGCGCTTGTAGCTAAAATCGTAATAAAAGCCGTTGTCAATCACGGGGCCAATCGTCACTTGCGCATCTGGGAACAACTCTTTCACCGCGTATGCCAATAAGTGCGCGGTAGAATGGCGAATCACCTCTAAACCTTCGTCTGATTTATCGGTGATAATCGCTAAATCGCTGTCTTGTTCAATTACAAAACTGGTATCCACAATTTTGCCATCCACTTTACCTGCAAGTGCGGCTTTGGCAAGCCCAGCACCAATGTTCATGGCCACTTCTGCAATACTCACAGGCGCATCAAAACTGCGTTGTGAGCCATCTGGTAAACGAATTAGGGGCATGCAATATCCAATATAACGATTTAAATGCTTGATATTTGGTAGGCAGTACCAGATTCGAACTGGTGACCTCTTGGATGTCGACCAAGCGCTCTAACCAACTGAGCTAACCGCCTGTATTCATCACACCCTAAAATCTTAACAACCAGGGCGAGGGGCGAATTTTAGCGTATAAGCGTCTTGCACGCAAACTCAAGGTTGCAGTAGCGCTTCATACAAGCTCGTGCTCGCATAACCATCTTGTGGAAGATTTTTAGTCGCTTGATATTGCCGAATCGCTTGTTGTGTTTTACGGCCGGGAAATCCATCCGGCGAGCCGCAATCAAAACCCAATTCGTTCAATTTTCCTTGCAAGGCCCACATCTGGTTAAAACTTAGCGCGCCACTTTCGGCTTGGTCTCGCGAAATAATCGGTTGATCAGATATAAACTGATTGGCTAGGTGTGCGACTGAAAGCGCATAATTGACCGACCGATTCCAATCCATAATGACATCGAAATTACTAAACACCATAAACGCTGGGCCTTGCCAGCCTTGTGGCAAAATAATTGCAGCGTTATCTAAGGCTGGCAAAAATTGGTCTTGCATATCGCGCACACCTAAAATAGACCACTTATCAGCACTTTTTCTATTGTTTAATTGCGCCAAACTATAATCAAAATCTGCAGGTAACTTTACTTCCATCATCGCAGGCTCATCTTTGCGCCAACCGGTATGGGCTAGGTAGTTAGCTGCAGAAGAAAATGCATCTGGTAGCGAGCTCCAAATATTTATTTTTCCATCAAAATCAGCATCTACGCCATACTTAACAAAGGTGCTAGGCATAAATTGCATATGCCCCATCGCACCCGCCCAAGAGCCTCGCATGCCTGCAACCGTGTTATGTTTAGCATCGACAATGCGCATCGAATCGAGCAATTGTGTGCGAAAAAAATCAGCACGGCGGCCTTCATAAGCCAATGTCATTAACGCCGATGGCAAACCAAAATCACCTTGATTGCTTCCGTAATTGGTTTCTAAGCCCCAAAAAGAAACCAATATAGTTTTGGGCACACCGTATTGCGCTTCAACTTCTGCGAGCATCGTTTCATTCGCCTGCAAAAATGCTCTGCCCCGCTCTATTTTATTGGGTGTCACACGATTATCGATATAGCTTAAAAAAGTTGAGATAAATTCAGGCTGTGAGCGATCTAAAGCAATCACTCGAGGCAGGTATTTAGCATTTTTAAACGTATTTTTAATTGTTTTGGATGAAATACCCACCTCTTTGGCTTCTAACTTAAAGTCTTTCTGCCAAGCGTAAAAGTCATGTGAATCAAACGCTTGTGCGCAAAAACTGGCGATTAGGAAACAACTTGAAATTATTATAGTTTTTAACATGCTCGAATTCACTTAAAAAACCACGTCCGTCATTCCCGCGAAGGCAAGAATCCATTTTATTTTCCGACATCTTAACTGGATTCCTACATTCACGGGAATGACTGAGTTAAAAAGTTTTCAGAATATGAGTGTAACCTGCTTGGTAGTTAGGATATTGCAATTCAAACCCAGTTTCACGCATGCGCCGGTTACTTAAACGTTTTCCACCAGTGGCAAGTGGTGTTCTAATATTTGTAACATCAACGTTTTGCTTTTCTGCTAACCATTTCAGCACGTCATATTGCTTTGTTGGCATACTGTCCGTGACAATGTAACAATCTGCAACTGGTTGATTTTGTATTACTTTATTTGTCATTAATGCAATAAACGCTGCTGCATCATCCCGATGAATGCGGTTACTCCAATGATTCTCTTGTGGCCATTTACTTAAGTCTTTTGACATATTCACCAAATACAAACGACCTGTGCCATAGATACCTGAAAGACGCATGGATGTTGACTTACAAGGCAGTGCTTTTAATGCATTCTCTGCTTCTAACAAACGTTCACCACCAAAATCCGCAGGAATCGCAGGCGTATTCTCGTCTAATAAATCGTTTGTTATCTGCCCATAGACCCGTGTGCTAGAAACAAAAAAAACATGTTGCAATGACGCATTTTGGATTTGTGTTGTAAGTACGTTTTTTAATCCTGCAACATAAGAAGCTTGGTATTTTTCATCTGTTTGGCCACCTGCAGAAACGCAGTAAATAATAATGTCAGGGCTTAGCTTTTCTAACTGTTCCAGCATGTTCGGCTTGGTCACATCCGCTTGTATGGTTTGCATGCCGTGCGGCAATAGCTTATCGCTTACTCTTAAGCCAATGACTTCATGCTTTTGTTGCAAGCGCACGGCAATGGCTGTTCCTAAATCGCCACAGCCAACTATCAGCACTTTAGCCATGAGTCAGCTTTAAGTTGGCAAGATATTTTTCTGCAAAAAACAGCGCGACGATTGTTTTGCCATCGGTAATTTGGCCGCTTTGAATCATCTCGATACAAGCTTCAAAAGGCGCTTCAAACACTTCTAAAGACTCATCTTCATCACGCTGATGTGCGCCTGCTTTCAAGTTGCGAGCAAGATACATATGAATCACTTCGTTAGAATAGCCAATACATGGATGCTGATGCCCTAACTTAACCCATTCAGTGGCCGTAAAACCCGTTTCTTCGAAAAGCTCGCGCTGACCTGTCACAAGCGTATCCTCACCCTGGTCAATTTTGCCTGCTGGTAACTCGATAAACACCTGATGTAGCGGATAGCGGAATTGCCGCTCTAAAACGACATTTCCATTTGGTAGCATTGGCACAACGACAACTGCGCCAGGGTGAATGACATACTCACGTTGACTTGTGTTGCCATTGTATAAGCGCACCTGATCACGCTTGACATTTAACATGCCTCCAGACGCAATCGTCTCAGAGCTGACCATGTGTTCGAATAAATGGTGCTCGGTTGAATCCGACTTTTGAGAACTCATAAACTAGACAGAAGCCACATTAAACGTATCACATTCATTAACATCACCCAGCTTTAAACCTTTATTAAACCAGCGCATCCGCTGTTGCGAAGTGCCATGTGTGAATGAATCTGGCACTGCGTAGCCTTGTGCTTGTTTTTGTAATGCATCATCGCCAATTGCTGCGGCAGCACGCATTGCTTCTTCTACATCGCCCGCCTCTAAAATACGGTTAGCACCATCGGCATGATGCGCCCATATGCCGGCAAAACAGTCGGCCTGAAGTTCCAATCGCACTGAATATTGATTTGCTTGCGCTTCGTTACGCGCGCTTTGACGGGCTTGCTGAACTTTATCTGATGTCCCCATTAAGTTTTGAATGTGATGGCCAACTTCATGCGCAATCACATAGGCTTGCGCAAAATCCCCTGGTGCATTAAAACGATTTTTCATTTCATCGTAAAAGCTTAAGTCGATATACACTTTTTGGTCCCCAGGACAGTAAAACGGACCCATACCGGCTTGACCAGTACCACACGCAGTAGGCGTTTGACCCCTAAACAAGACTAACTTTGGGGCAGGATATTGATGACCAGAAGCTAGAAAAATTTTATCCCAAGTTTGTTCAGTACTTCCAAGCACTTTGGCGACAAACTTAGCCTCTGGGTCATCTTTTGGAATAGGTTGCGATTCTGCAGATTCATTTTGACTCAGGCCTTGACCAATGTTCATTACCAATGCGGGGTCTACGCCAAAATACATTGCAATCAACGCCAATACAATAGTACCGATACCTATACCACGACCGCCACCCATGCGTATACCGCCACTGCTGCGCCTGTCTTCTAGATTGCTACTTTCTTGTTGGTCATCTAGACGCATAATTTACTCTCCATTTTATTGAGAGTATGTTATACACAATTTTAAGAAAAGCAAAGTGGGTTATTGCAGGCTTCTTGCGATTGCATTACCACAAACATTAAGCAGTGATTGTGGCATTAACCCAAGCGCTAAAAGTGCGAATGCGTTAATACTTAAGATGATTTTCATGTCCATTGGCGCGCTAATAGTGGCAAAGTCTTCTGGTTCATCAAAATACATTATTTTCACAATACGCAAATAATAAAATGCGCCAACAACCGCCATTAATACCGCAAATACAACTGCCCAAATATTGCCTGCTTGCAATGCAGATTGCAAAACAGTAAATTTGGCATAGAAACCAATTGTGGGTGGCACACCTGCCATGCTAAACATGGTAATCAACATAAGTAGCGCTGCCCAAGGACTGCGCTGACTTAAACCTTTTAAATCTTTTAGATTTTCAGCCTCAAAGCCTTTTCGACTTAACAACAAAATCATTCCAAAACCTGCCAAGGTCATCAGCACGTAAGCACTAATGTAAAACATACTAGAGGCAAAGCCGTTTAAAGTACCGCTCATTAAACCAAACATTAAAAAACCAACATGTGAAATAGTGGAGTATGCAAACATTCGTTTTAAATTGCTTTGTGCAATGGCGGTCACATTACCAATGGCGATTGATAATACTGCCATGATAAGTAACATGTCTTGCCAATCTTCAGTGAGCGGTTGCAAACCTTGTGCTAATAAGCGTATCGCAATTGCATAAGCTGCAAGCTTAGGTACAGAACCGATTAACATGGTAATGCTGGTTGGTGATCCTTGGTAAACATCTGGCACCCACATTTGAAAAGGCACGGCACCAAACTTAAAAGCCAAGCCTGCCACAATAAACACCAACCCTAATATAAGCACTGGGTTTTTTGGGTTAGTGTCTTGCAAGGCGCTTGTGATTTCAGAAATATTTATACTACCTGTCATGCCATAAATCATGCTCATGCCATATAACAACATGCCTGAAGCAAGTGCGCCTAGTACAAAATACTTCATGGCAGCTTCTGATGATTTTGGATTATCGCGATCGAGAGCCACTAAAGTATATAAACATAGAGAAAGTAGCTCTAGACCCATGTAAATACTTAGCATACTTTGACCAGATACCATGATCATCATACCTAACACAGCAAACAGCACGAGTGCATAATATTCACCGCAATAGATATTTCGCAATTGCATATATTGTCTGGTATAAACAAACATGATTGCGCTACCCGTGAGTATCATAAGTTTAAGCACATCAGCCAAGGTATCATCAACAAACATAGAACTAAAGGCATAACCAACGCCAGATGAGTGCGTACTTAAAGTGATGTAAGCCGCAATAAATAAAGTAAATTGTGCAAGGGCATATAAAATAAAGTTATTTTTTGCAGACAACCCTGTCAATAGAACTACCATGGCCATTGTTAGCACAGTGAGTTCGGGCAATGCTGTCAATATATCGGTTTGAATGCTATCCATGAATAATCCAGCCATACTATAAACCCGAGCCTACGACAGGTAATTTGCTAATTGCCATGTGGTTCAACCACTGCGCTACGCTTACATGGGTAAAATCGGTAATCAGTTTAGGATATACGCCAAAACCAATCACCATCGCTGCTAACACAACTAAAATCAAAAACTCTCGACGATTAATATCTTTTAACTCTGCGACATGTGCATTTGCAATATCACCATAAAATACGCGCTTAACCATCCATAAAGTGTAAGCAGCACCAAATATCAGCGTAGTTGCTGCTAAAAATGCTACCCAAAAGTTATACTTCACTGCCGCTAAAATCACCATAAACTCACCCACAAAGCCAGAGGTGCCCGGCAAACCACTGTTGGCCATTGCAAATAGCACAGCAAATGCAGCAAACATTGGCATTGTGTTGACAACGCCGCCGTAATCAGCAATTTGACGGCTATGCATGCGGTCATATAAAACGCCAACACATAAAAACATGGCCGCTGAAATAAAACCATGTGAAATCATCTGCACTATTGCGCCTTCTAAGCCCAATTGACTAAACATAAAGAAACCCAATGTCACAAATCCCATGTGTGAAATTGATGAGTATGCAATCAGCTTTTTCATGTCTTTTTGCACCAAAGCAACTAATGCTATATAAACAATTGCAATTAAAGATAAAGTAACCATAAATCCAGATAAATAATGTGCACCATCTGGAGCTATAGGCATGGCGAAACGTAAAAAGCTATAACCGCCTAGTTTTAACATAATGGCCGCCAACACTACGGAGCCACCAGTTGGTGCTTCTACGTGGGCATCTGGTAACCATGTATGCACTGGCCACATCGGAATCTTCACCGCAAATGCCATAAAAAAAGCCATAAATATAAGCACTTGCTCTTTCATGGTGAGCGGCAACTGATAGTAATCAGTGACTTCAAAGCTACCTGTTTGGTGATATAAATAGATAAACGCCACCAGCATCAAAAGAGAACCTAAAAGGGTATATAGGAAAAATTTAATCGTCGCGTAAACACGATTTGCACCACCCCAAATACCGATTACTAGGAACATTGGTATTAGCATCGCCTCCCAAAAAACATAGTACAAAATGCCATCGAGTGCACTGAATACGCCTATCATCAGACCGCTCATGATGAGGAATGCTGCCATATATTGCGCAATATTTTTTGTTATCACTTCCCAAGCAGCAATAATGACAATGACAGTGGTAAAACTCGTCAGCATTATCAATGGCGCTGATATCCCATCAACCCCTAAGTGATAATTAATATTAAAACTTGGAATCCATTGTGCTGCTTCTTGAAACTGAAAAGCACCTTTAGAAAAGTCGTATTTTGTATAGAGCGGAATTGTCGCAAAAAAAGACAACAAGCCACTTGCAAGCGCTAACCAGCGTGTTAAATATGCTTTGTTATCACCGCCCACTAATAACAATATAACACCAGTTAATATGGGTATCCAGATTGAGGTACTCAAAACATAGTTGCTGAAAATATTAGCCAGTAGCATTTAATTTATTTTTATAAAAAAAGTTAGGAACAAAAATACGCCAATTATCATAGCGAAAGCATAGTGATAAATTAGACCTGACTGTAAATGACGAATTACTCCAGAAATACGGCCTATCAATCTTGCTACGCCATTTACAATTGCGCCATCGATCAACTCAACATCGCCA
>JAIYEJ010000338.1 GCA_027487055.1 Methylotenera sp.
ATACTCCTTAAGAGTTATAGTTTTTGAATGTTGCAATATAGAGCAAAGCGCACGTTAATTTGGGCATAAATTCAGATATATCCATGTTAATAATACGCCAATTATGTTTCAAAAGCATTACTTAACCATTCTATGCTTTGAAAATTTATTTTATTCATTAAAACTGCATTAAAACGACATGCTGGTTGCCCCATTTTTCAGCGTACAGCTGTAAAAAATGTTGTGCCGCCAATATTAATTTTTGCTGCTTTTGCGAAGTAATATTGCTGACCGCACTGCCGAATTGATGGTCACTTCTTAGCCTTACTTCAACAAACAGGAGGGTTTTGTCATCTTTCACTATTAAATCAATTTCACCAAAACCGCAATGACAATTTTTGAGTCACATGGATTAGGCCGTGCTCAATCTAAAAAGTTGCAGCTAGTTTTTCAGCTTCTAATCCAGCATATTTTTCGTTGATTTTCATGATATATACTTTTAGGCGTATTGGCGGCTTTAGCTTAAAATTGCAATAATGAAGCAATACGGTACATTATATGTGGTCGCAACGCCAATCGGAAATTTGGGCGATATTACGCTACGCGCAATAGAGACACTTAAACATGTAGATGCGATTGCCGCAGAAGATACGCGCCATACTGGGGGCTTGTTAGCGCATCTTGGGCTGAGTAAAAAACTCATCGCGGTACATGAGCATAATGAAAATCAAGCGACAGAAAAGCTATTAATTTTGCTTAAAAATGGTGAAAGTGTCGCGCTAGTGACAGACGCTGGCACCCCTGGTATCAGTGACCCAGGGGCGGTTGTGGTGGATGCAGTACGTAAAGAGCAGATAAAAGTAGTGCCGATTCCTGGAGTGAGTGCTGTGATTACAGCATTATCTGCGAGTGGCATTGCCCAAAACGGCTTTTACTTCCATGGGTTTCTGCCTGCAAGTGGCACAGCAAGGCGTAAGGCTCTGGAGAGTTTAAAATCCTTCTCGGTTACTTTAGTTTTGTACGAAGCGCCACATCGTATTGTGGAATGTGTGGAAGATATTGCCAAGGTGTTGGGCGAAGCGCGTAATATTACTTTTGCGCGAGAACTTACCAAGACATTCGAGACAATTTACACCTGCTCTGTAAGTCAAGCGGGTGCTTGGTTGCAGGCCGATGCTAACCAACAGCGAGGTGAATTTGTGTTATTAATAGAAGCTGCACCGGTAATAGAAACACAAGAAATTAGCGAGGAAGCACAACGTATATTAAAATGTTTGCTGGTAGATTTACCATTAAAGCAAGCGGTCACACTCGCAACAGAAATTACAAAGTTAAAGAAAAATGATTTATACGAATTTGCCTTAAAGCTCAAAAAAGATAAATAAAGAAAAAACGCATGACAATTAAAATCACACTTACGCGCCCAGACGATTGGCACTTACATTTGCGGGATGGCGATGCACTTAAATCTGTTTTACCAGACACCGCCCGACAATTTGCGCGTGCGATTGTGATGCCAAATTTGCGCCCGCCCGTGACAACAACTTTCCTCGCCGAGGCATATAGAATGCGCATTCTGGAAGCCCTGCCAAAAGGCTTAAATTTCGAGCCATTAATGACTCTATACTTGACCGACAATACAACGGCGGATGAAATAAAACGCGCTAAAGCGAGTGGAGTTGTGCATGGAGTGAAACTTTATCCTGCTGGTGCGACGACGAATAGCGACTCTGGTGTGACTAATTTAGGGTTTTGTGCAGAAGCGCTTGAAGCGATGGAGCAAGTTGGTATGCCACTTCTGATGCATGGCGAGGTGACAGATGCCAATATTGACATATTTGATCGCGAAAAGGTATTTATCGAGCGCTATATGGAAACACTGTTAAAGCGTTATCCAAATCTTAAAATTGTGTTTGAGCACATTACTACTAAAGATGCAGCAGATTTTGTAGCAAGTGCACCAAGTAACGTTGCTGCAACCATTACAGTTCACCATTTGTTGATGAATCGAAACGATATGTTTAAGGGCGGAATAAAGCCGCATCATTATTGCTTGCCAGTTTTAAAGCGTGAGGAACATCGACAGGCACTAGTAAAAGCGGCAATTTCAGGCAACGCTAAGTTTTTCTTGGGCACAGATAGTGCGCCGCATGCCAAATATGCCAAAGAAGCTGCCTGCGGCTGTGCTGGCGTATATACTGCCCATGCAGCAATAGAGCTTTATGCAGAGGTGTTTGAGATGGCCGATGCATTAGATAAGCTTGAAGCGTTCGCTAGTTTTTATGGCGCAGACTTTTATGGGTTGCCGCGTAATCTAAGCAAAATTACTTTGGAAAAAGCCAGTTGGCAAGTGCTAGATGAACTCACGTTGGGAAATGATAGTCTAGTACCATTAAGGGCAGGTCAGCTAATACACTGGAAAATTATTCAGGCTTAGTAAAAATGCAATTTGGAGAATTAAATATGAAGGTTTTAACAACAGTTTTTTTTGCTTTTGCCATGTGTTTTGCTAGCGTTTCAGCGCTTGCTATAACGCCCGATCCGTCAGATCAAAACATCTATCAACGAGAATTTAAATTATTAGATGCAGACGGCAATAGTAAGTTAAGTGCGTCAGAAGCTGCTAAAGATCCAATTTTTGATGAAGGTGGCTTTAACAAAGCAGACAAAAATTATAATGGCAGTATCAACCAAGATGAATACGCGACTTATAAATCGGCAGTGCAGCAAAAAGAGGCCAAACAGGCCGCGCATGATAGCGCAATTACCTCAAAAGTAAAGGCAAATTATTTACTTGAGAAAAACTTTAGAAGCTTTAAAGTGAGTGTGGAGACAAAAGATGGTATTGTGATTTTAAGTGGTTTTGTAGATGACGAGGCCACTAAAGCACGCGCACAACGCATTGCTGCAGGCGTCAAAGGGGTTAAAGGGATTAAAAATGGACTGGTTGTAAAGCCGTAGCAATTAAATTTCATCATTTTTATATGATATTTTATTCAAATACAAAAAGTATTTAGGTTAAGGGGAAAGTTGAATCATGTTAATCAGGTTTTTTTTGCTTAGTTGTTTATTGGTGAATGCAAATTTTCTACTAGCAGATACTTATCAAGATATTGACGCTACGACTTCCAAAGGCGATAAAGTGATCTTGCACCCTAACGGCGGTTGGGAGTATGTTGATACAAAAAAAGCAGTCGAGGCAAACGCCATTGCAAGTCAGCATCCAGAAAATCAAATTTGTCCTAAAGGCGCGCAGCGTGCTAATTTCGGCTATGGCCGCTGCATTCTGCCAGGGGATAAAGACTACAATCGCGGTTCTTTGGGTGGAAAAGGAAAGTTCTAGATTGTTTGCTTGTACTTGATTCGTTAACTTGCCAAGCTGCAGGAGAGTTTGCTTGTGTTAGAATGGTTTTTGAAGTTGGCTAGACAGTCGCCGCCATTCGTGGGGGAGGAAAGTCCGGGCTGCATAGAGCAAGATGACGGCTAACGGCCGTACGTCGTGAGACGAGGAATAGGGCCACAGAGACGAGTAAGCGCCTTCGGGCGTGGATGTGAAACGCGGTAACCTCCATCTGCAGCAATATCAAATAGGCTGGTATTTTTACGCAAGTAAATAAGGCGTGGCTCGCGCTACCAGCGGGTAGATAGCTTGAGTGCATAAGCAATTGTGCGCCTAGATGAATGACTGTTACGTATAGCAATATACGACAGAACCCGGCTTATCGGCTAGCTTCCTCTTTATCTGTTTGCACTCTTAAATAAATAACCGCACCTATTTTATAAGGTGCGGTTATTTATAAGGTGCGGTTAAGGTGACATGCTACTTTTGCGACTTAAGTTTCTAAAGAGATGTTTACCGACAACTCTTTCATTACTCACATCCCTAAATGGGGGTGGGAATGTTGTTTAACACAGTTTGCCGCTTCTTTTTCTTGTTTGGCTATGCTTCTTATTATTCAGTTATATCTTGTTGATTTAACTCAAATTTCCTATAGCGAATTCTAAGCGCTTCAAAAGTTACAACAATCCTCTATATGGGGGGATAAATACATAAATTTTGGATTTATTGAGTTAAGGAAAGACTTGTAGGCCTAACTAGAAAGTAGCTTATTAGATGGGGTTTTCCGGCTATTTATGGCACCTATTTAATTCAATTACATAAATAATAACTCTAATATTTTACATTCACTAACTATTTTAACCTATTGATTATAAATAGATATTTTTTTAGTAAAAATAGCCAAATTATTCGCTAAGTCTTTGTCTTGTAAAGAAAAAAACTTAAAGTGCTTGCAAAGCACTTTTTTTTTATCTATAGTTCACTTTGGTGGTGAAAAGTGGAGTTTTGTGGAGAATTTGTAAAATTAGTTAATTCTTCACGCTTTTTACTTAGGCAATTATAAGGTTTTTTTATTTAGATATGTTTAGCGGCGCTACAAATTTAAGTTTGGATGTTAAGGGTAGATTGGCTGTGCCTGCTAAACATCGTGATGCTTTACTCGTGCAAAGTGCGGGAAATGTTGTGTTGACCGCTCATCCGCATGGATGTCTGTTGTTATATCCTCGCCCTGCCTGGGAGCCCATCGAAGCAAAGCTGACGGGGTTGTCTAGCTTTAATCCGCAAACCAGTGCAATAAAACGCATGATAGTAGGACAGGCTGACCATTTGGAATTGGATGCTACAGGTCGACTTTTGGTAAATCCAGTGCTTCGTAAATTTGCTAAGTTGGATAAAGAGGTGATGTTTGTTGGTCAAGGTAGTCATTTTGAGTTGTGGGATATTGAAGCTTGGGATGCGCAATTGGCTACCTTAATGGGGGAAGGCAATTTAGAGCTGCCAGCAGAATTAGAAGGTTTTTCACTATGATGACGGGCGCAACTTCGGCGCCCAAGCTAACCCCCATTTCGGCCAAAGCATCTGTATCAACAATGACGCAATCTTCAACACACATCACAGTTTTACTCAATGAGGCCGTAGATGCGCTGAATATAAATCCAAGTGGTACTTATATTGATGGCACATTTGGGCGCGGTGGTCATAGCAAAAAAATATTATCTAAATTGGGTGAGACAGGCCGTTTGTTTGCTATGGATAGAGATCTGGCAGCGATGGAGGCAGGTGAAGCGATTAAAGACGCCAGATTCAAGATAGAACATCGGCATTTTTCCGAAATTAATCAATTAGCTATCAATAACAGTTTAAAACGTGTCGATGGCATTTTGCTGGATTTGGGTATTTCCTCACCCCAAATCGACGAAGGTGAACGTGGTTTTAGTTTTAGGTTTGATGGTCCGCTTGATATGCGCATGGACCAAACGCGTGGCAAAACAGTCGCAGAGCTGTTGGCTACTATTTCAGAGAAACAATTAGGAGAGGTGATAAAACATTATGGTGAAGAACGGTTTGCTAAGCAGGTTGCAAGGGCGATTATTAAGGAGCGCACAGACGGGCGCGCCATCACCTCTACAGGACAGCTTGCCAAGGTCGTGGCAAGTGCAATCCCCAAGGTCGAACCGGGGCAGAACCCTGCAACGCGCACCTTTCAAGCTCTACGGATTTACGTCAATCAGGAGCTTGAGGAGTTATCGCTAATTTTACCTAAATGCCTTGATTCGCTAGTGGTTGGTGGCAGGTTGGTTGTGATTAGCTTTCATTCGCTAGAAGACAGAATAGTAAAGCGCTTTATTAGTGGTGAAGAAAATAGAGATGACTTGCCTTCAAACTTTCCTATCAAAGCTAAAGATTTGCCGCAGGCACGCTTAAAAATGGTGGGTAAAGCAATCAAGCCAAGTGCGGATGAGATTAAATTAAATGTGCGTGCAAGAAGCGCGGTAATGCGTGTTGCAGAAAGAACAGCAATAGCATGACGCGTTTAAATTTAACCCTATTTTTTGTGTTAATCGCTGTGGCTTTAGGCGTAGTAACCTCGCAACACAAAGCTCGGAAATTGTATTTTGAGTTGGAGCAATTACAAAACATAGCTAAAAACTATGACACTGAATATGGTCAACTACAGCTAGAGCAAAGCACTTGGGCAATGCACTCAAAAGTTGAAGAATTTGCGACTAAAAAATTACAAATGCAAGTGCCTGATGCTAATCGCATTCAGGTGATTTCTTTAGAAGATATGTCACGATAAAAATGGCTTACGATAAAACTCGACATCAGATTGTTAAGTTGCCAGCTTGGCGTAGACGTGTATTGCTTATTGGTTTGTTGGCGTTATTCGGTGGCTTGTTTGCGCGTGGTATATATTTACAGAGCTTACATAAAGAATTTTTGCAGAAAAAAGGCGATGCTCGTTATAGCCGTGCTTTATTCTTACAAGCCCACCGCGGCAAAATTACCGATAGAAATGGAGAGCTTCTTGCGATTAGCAGTCCAGTAGAGTCTGTTTGGTTAAGTCCGCCAGATGTGGAAATCAATAAAAAACAAAAGATCTTACTTGCAAACCTATTAAAAATAAAAGTAAAAGATATAGATAAAAAAATAGCCAATAGAGAGCGTGAGTTTGTCTATTTGAAGCGTCGTATTTCGCCTGAGCTTGCAGCAAAAGTGATGAGCTTAAAAATATCAGGAGTATTTTTACAAAGAGAATATAAGCGATTTTATCCTGCGGGAGATGTGACAGCGCATTTGGTAGGGTTTACTGGGATTGATGATAACGGCCAAGAAGGTTTTGAGCTGGCGAAAAATAGCCTACTTTCTGGAAAGGCGGGAAGTCGCAGAGTTATTCAAGATAGACAAGGCCATATTGTAGAAGATTTGGAAGCGGTAAAAGTGCCGCAAGATGGACAGGATTTAGAGTTAAGTATAGACCGTAGATTGCAGTATCTGGCGTTTAGAGAGCTTTCTAAAGCGGTTGAAAAACATCAAGCCAAAGCGGGCGCGGTGGTGATATTAGATGCCAAAACAGGTGAGGTGCTTGCCATGGTTAATTTACCAACCTACAACCCAAATAATCCAATTAATATCAAAGGCAAAACGCGCAATCGTGCTATTACTGATATGTTTGAGCCTGGTTCTACCATGAAGGCAATTACTGCTTCCGCTGCAATGCAGTTTGGGGACTATACGCCAGAAACAAAAATTCAAACAGCGCCAGGTTCAATGACTATCGGACCAGCAACGATTCGCGACTCTCATGAGCATGGCATTTTGACCGTTGCACAGGTCATACAAAAATCTTCAAATGTAGGCTCATCAAAAATGGCTTTGAGCTTAAAAAAAGAAGAGCTGTGGAGTACTTTTAACCAGCTAGGATTTGGCTCTCGCGCCAATATTGGTTTCCCCGGCGAGGCATCAGGCATATTAAGACCTTATAAAACATGGCGGCCAATTGAGCAGGCAACAATGTCTTACGGTCATGGTATCAGTGTGACTTTGCTGCAACTTGCGCGGGCTTACACCGTATTTACTAACGATGGTGAAATCAAACCGGTTTCATTAACTAAACTTAAAGAGCCTTCAGTTGGACATCAGGTATTTTCAGCAAAGGTCGCCAATGATGTTAAGGCAATGCTGGAGCTTGTTGTGCAGCCTGGGGGTACTGCATTAAGAGCACAAGTAGCGGGTTATCGAGTAGGTGGCAAAACAGGTACTGCACATAAAATAGGGCCACAAGGCTACGAAGCAGACAAATATGTTGCTTCGTTTGTAGGTATAGCGCCAGCTTCAAACCCACGTCTTATTATGGCAGTGATGATTGATGAGCCAAATATTCAGAATGATCAATATTATGGCGGCGTAGCTGCTGCACCAGTATTTGCAGCTGTAATGGCCGATGCGCTCCGTATGTTGGCAGTGCCGCAAGATTCGCCCAATACCAATATCGTGATTCCACCTGAAACCACTGATGATGCTAAAGAGGTTGTATGAGTAAATATACCATTCAACATCGCATCACAAACATTGCTTCCGATAGCCGCAAGGTTTCAGAAAATACCCTATTTTTGGCATATCCAGGCGAAAGTTCAGATGGGCGAGATTACATTCAAGATGCAATAAATAACGGGGCTAGTGCAATACTATGGGATTCTGAAGATTTCATTTGGAATCCTGAATGGCAAGTAGAAAATATCCCCATTAGAAAATTAAGGTTGCAAGCAGGTATTGTAGCCAGTCAGTTTTATAAAAATCCGTCTCAAAAAATATGGATGATAGGTGTCACTGGGACCAATGGAAAAACTTCAATTACACAATGGCTTGCACAATGCTTTAATCACTTAAATCAAAAGGCTGCGGTAATAGGCACGTTAGGAAATGGGCTGCTAAATCAGTTAAGTCCTGCTGTGAATACAACGCCAGATGCAATTTCACTCCAAGAGATGCTGGCTTCATTCGTAAATGATCAGGCTGAAGTGGTCGCGATGGAAGTATCTTCTCATGGTTTGAGTCAGGGGCGTGTGAATGGTGTCAGTTTTAACGTGGCAGTATTGAGTAACTTAACACAAGACCATCTTGATTATCATGGTACTTTTGAAGCTTATGCAGATGCAAAGCGTAGCTTATTTACTAAGGATGGCTTGAAATACGCAGTATTAAATGCTGATGATGCTTTTGGTCAGGAATTGGAAATATCATTGTTTGGTGGTCGTACGGAAGTGCTCACATATGGCATAAATTCAGGGCAGGTTAAAGCGGTTGATATAAGTTTTGAGGACGCACATTTGGTGTTTTATGCAAAAACGCCTTATGGTAATGCGCCAGTAAAAGCAAATCTTATTGGACGTTTTAATGTGTATAACGTCTTGGCAGTTTTGGCTACATTGCTAGTATCAAAGGTTAATATAGAAGAAGCAGTAGAAGCGATTTCGCATATTAAGTCTGCCAAAGGACGAATGCAGCAAATTGGCGGCGGGCAAGTGCCATTGGTGGTGATTGATTATGCACATACGCCTGATGCGCTAGAGAAAGTACTTATAACTTTAAAAGAACAAACGAGCGGCAAAGTGATTTGCATTTTTGGTTGTGGCGGTGATCGCGATAAAAGTAAACGCGCGCTCATGGGCAAAATTGCAAGCGACATTGCAAGTGCTGTGGTGGTGACTTCTGATAATCCTCGATCAGAAAGCCCTGAAAAAATCATAGCAGATATTGCGGTTGGACTACATGGTAACTTTGCAATAGAAGAAAACCGAGCTAAAGCAATCTCTGTGGGTATATTTTCTGCAAAACCAGGCGATATCGTTTTAATTGCAGGTAAAGGACATGAGGAATACCAAGAAATTAATGGTAAGAAATTGCCGTTTAGTGATATTGAGCAAGCCAAAGATGTGTTGAAAATTTATGGAGGCAATTTCTGATGTTAATGCTTTCAGAAATTGCCAAAGCTGTCGATGGTCGCATGCAAGGCGCAGATGTGTTATGCGAAAGTATTGGAATAGACAGTAGAAATATTGTTAAAAATCAATTATTTATTGCAATAAAAGGTGAACGTTTTGATGGTAATGTCTATGCAGCAGAAGCCCTTAAACAAGGTGCGGCTGCGGTATTAATCTCAAATGAAAATGCCAGCTTAACTCCCGCAATTATTGTTGCAGATACAAGGTTGGCATTGGGTCAACTTGCTAAATATTGGCGACAAAAGTTTAGTTTGCCGCTGATTGCTGTCACTGGTAGTAATGGTAAAACCACTGTAAAAGAAATGATTGCATCTATTTTGGTAGCAGCGAAAGGCAGTGTTTTAGCCACGAAAGGGAATTTGAATAACGACATTGGAATGCCGCTTACCATATTAAAAATTAGCGCAGAACATGCGGCGGCAGTAATCGAGATGGGAATGAATCATGAAGGTGAAATTCGATACTTAACCAACATTGCACAGCCAAATATCGCGGTTATCAATAATGCAGGCACTGCACATATAGGTGAATTAGGCTCTCGTGCGGCTATTGCTCGTGCAAAAGGCGAGATTTTCGAAGGTTTAGCTGAAGGTGGCATTGCTATCATTAACGCAGATAATCATTTTGCAGATTATTGGAAAACGTTAAATTTAAAGCGAAAAATAATTACCTTTGGGTTAGAAAACCAAGCAGATATCAGCGCAACTTATCAAATGAATGGAAATTTAACCCAATTAAATCTTAAAACGCCATCAGGAACTATTAAATTTAAGTTAAGTGTATTGGGCGTGCACAATATCCAGAATGCCATAGCGGCTAGTGCAGCTTGCTATGCCATGCATATCTCAAATGAAGATATCGCAAAAGGTTTAGCTGTGTTTGGTGCAGTAGAAGGCCGATTGAATTGGCTCACAGCTTCTAATGGTGCAGTGGTAATTGATGATACCTATAACGCAAACCCAGATTCTATGAAAGCCGCAATTGATGTGTTGGCTAGTCAAAACACTACAAAAGTATTTGTGATGGGCGATATGGCGGAATTAGGTATTGACGCACCAGAGATGCATGCGGAAATTGGAAGTTATGCTAAGCAAAAAGGTATATCTCAAATGCTTACATTTGGCGATTTAAGCGCTAGAGCCAGCAAAGCGTTTGGTGAAAGTGCTCAGCACTTTACTCATTTAGATGTCTTGGTTGCTCATTTAAGACATCTGTTAGATGCGAATGCGACTGTTTTAGTTAAAGGTTCGCGTTTTATGCAAATGGAGCAAGTCGTGGATCAAATTTTAGAAAAAAATAATAGTCAGGGGGGAAGGTAATGTTATTAGAACTCGCTCGTTACTTTGCACATGATATTCGTGGTTTTAATGTATTTAACTATATTACTTTACGTGCAGTGTTGGCCACGCTTACAGCGCTTATGATTTCATTTATGGTAGGCCCAAAAATGATACGTAAGCTCACCGAGTATAAAGTTGGTCAATCAGTGCGGGATGATGGACCGCAAACACATTTGATAAAAGCAGGTACGCCAACTATGGGTGGTGCGTTGATTTTAGTCGCCATATCAATAGCAACTTTGTTATGGGGTGATTTGCATAATAAGTATATTTGGGTGGTGTTAATCACAACATTAGGATTTGGCGCCATAGGCTGGGTAGATGATTATCGTAAGGTGGTATACAAAAACCCTAAAGGCTTATCAGCCAAAGAGAAGTATTTTTGGCAAAGTGTGATTGGTTTTGGTGTGGCAATTTTCTTGTGGTATTCAGCTCAAGTATCGACAGAGTGTGTTCGGTTACTTCAATGTGTGATGGATTCATTTAGCGCACCAAGGTTAATGTCAGAAACAACGCTAATCTTTCCGTTTTTTAAAAACTTAGTACTTCCTCTTGGCGTGGTTGGATTTATTGCGCTCACATACTTAGTCATTGTAGGTAGTAGCAATGCAGTCAATTTAACAGATGGCTTAGATGGGTTAGCTATTATGCCGACAGTGATGGTGGGAGCAGCATTGGCTATATTTGCCTATGTTGCTGGGCATCTGTATTTCTCTAAATACTTGGGAATTCCTTATGTGGCAGGCGCGGGTGAGCTCATGGTTTTTTGTGCTGCGATGGCAGGAGCTGGCTTAGGGTTTTTATGGTTTAACGCTTATCCGGCAGAAGTATTTATGGGGGATGTTGGCGCTTTATCTTTAGGTGCTGCCTTAGGCGTTGTCGCTGTCATAGTTAGACAAGAAATTGTACTTTTTATTATGGGTGGGGTGTTTGTAGTAGAGACGTTTTCAGTCGCGCTACAAGTGCTGTATTTTAAATATACCAAGCATAAAACTGGGATTGGGCAACGTATTTTTTTAATGGCGCCATTACATCACCACTATGAGCAAAAGGGTTGGAAAGAAACGCAAGTAGTGGTGCGGTTTTGGATTATTACCATGATGCTTGTTTTAGTTGGTCTTTCAACTTTAAAACTAAGATAAAAATATATTAGATAAAAAGATAGATGAAGCAAGAGCTTAAAAATAAACGAGTTTTAGTGCTTGGCCTTGGAGAAACTGGGCTATCGGCATTACGCTGGCTAGAAAAGCAAGGCGCGATATTGTCTGTGGCAGATTCGCGAGATAACCCGCCCAATATAGATGCGCTTATGAATGATATGCCTAATCTTTCAATATTTAAGGGCAAATTTCAGCAAGAAGTGTTGTTAAGTGCAGAAGTTATTGTGATTAGTCCAGGTGTGCCTTTGTCTGACCCTGCAGTCAAAGTTGCGATTGCGCATGGTATACCAGTGATTGGCGATGTTGAATTATTTGCGCAATATCGGTTAAAAAATACAAAAGTGATAGGTATTACTGGTTCGAACGGCAAAACTACCGTCACTAGCCTTGTTGGTGAAATATGCAAACAAGCTGGTTTAAAAACAATCGTCGCCGGTAATATCGGTTTACCTGTGTTAGATGCGTTGCAGATGGAAGTGCCAGACATTTATGTATTAGAACTTTCTAGTTTTCAATTAGAAACAACAAATAGTTTAATTTTAGATGCGGCAACAATCTTAAATGTGACTGAAGATCACATGGATAGATATGCTACATTTAAAGATTATGCGAATGCTAAAGCTCGAATTTTAACGCATACTAGAGCAGCGATTTTGAATCGTGATGATGCAATTACATTGGCTATGAGTCTTGACAGTACAACACCTAAAGTCTCATTTACTTTTGGACTAAATGAGGCAGTATCAGCAAATGATTTTGGACTAATTAATGCTGAAGGATTGCAATATTTAGCGCATGGAAAACGCAAGTTATGTAAATCTAGTGATTTAAAAATCACAGGCCAACATAACATAGCAAATGCACTTGCAGCAGTAGCTTTATGTGATGCAGTAGGCATAGAAAAAGAAAGTATTGTTGCAGCACTGCGAACCTTTAAAGGTCTTCCACATAGGGTGGAATGGGTCGCCAATATTGATAATGTAGATTATGTTGACGATTCAAAAGGCACCAATGTTGGTGCCACTTGCGCAGCAATTAATGGCATGACTAAAAATGATCAGCCTCAAAAAGTGGTATTAATTGCAGGTGGAGATGGCAAGGGTCAAGACTTTTCTCCATTAGCTAGTGCTGTAGAAAGTAACTGTCGGTCCGTTGTGTTGTATGGCCGAGATGCCCCGATGATTGAGACGGTATTACTAAGTACCAATATTTCAATCTATCAAGCTCATGATTTACAAGAGGCTGTAAATATCGCTAAGAAAATTGCAATCAGTGGTGATGCAGTTTTGTTATCTCCTGCATGTGCAAGTTTTGATATGTTTAAAAACTATGTACATCGTGCGGAGGTGTTTATCGAAGCTGTTAAGCAGTTAGAAAATGAAAAGGTGGCAACATGTTAAGGCGTTCAATATGTTAGCCCCAGTAATCCATAACCGTGACCGCATCAATGCCGCAAGTTACGACCAAATGTTGTTGTGGGTGACATTTATTTTGTTAGGTTTAGGATTGGTGATGGTGTATTCCGCATCGATTGCAATTGCGGAAGCGGATAAAGCAGTGGGTCACCAAAGTACTTATTATTTATTTCGACAAGCAATTTTTATCTCTATTGGGCTTATTGCAGGGTTTATGACCTTCCAAATACCAATCGTTTGGTGGCAAAAAGCAGCCCCATACTTATTTTTATTTGGCTTGATTTTACTGGTTTTAGTGTTAATTCCTGGTGTCGGACGCAATGTAAACGGCAGTCAGCGATGGCTTTCTTTGATGGTCATTAACTTGCAGCCCTCGGAACTCGTGAAATTATTTGCAGCCATGTATGTGGCAGATTATGCCGTTAGAAAAGCGCCACAGATGGATAGTTTGGTTAAGGGCTTTTTGCCAATGGTCGCGGTGATGGTCTTGGTCGGCTTTTTACTATTGCGCGAACCTGACTTTGGTGCATTTGCGGTGATATCTGCTATTTCAATATCGATACTATGGTTGGGAGGTATTAATGCAAAAATTTTTGCGGCGCTCATTGCTACCTTACCTGTGGCAATTTATTTTTTAATCTGGAACTCGCCATATCGACTTCAGCGTGTTATTGGCTTTATGGACCCGTGGGCAGACCCGTTTGGAAAAGGCTATCAATTATCACATGCTTTAATTGCGTTTGGTCGTGGTGAATGGCTAGGTGTGGGTTTAGGAGCCAGTGTTGAAAAATTACTTTACCTGCCAGAAGCGCATACAGACTTTCTGTTAGCAGTAATTGCCGAAGAATTAGGCTTTGTTGGCGTACTCACAGTGCTTGGACTTTTTGTATGGATTGTCATTCGCGCATTTGGTATTGGTAAAGAGGCGGTAGCAAATGAGCGCTATTTTGCTGCCCTGCTATCACAAGGTTTAGGCGTGTGGATAGGCGTGCAAGGCGTTATTAACATTGGGGTGAATATGGGTGTATTGCCAACAAAAGGATTGACGCTGCCACTGCTCTCATTTGGCGGAAGTGGCATTTTGGCGAATTGTATTGCAATGGCAGTGTTGCTCCGCATTGATTATGAAAACAGGCGCTTACAGAAAGGATTGCCAGCATGATGCTTTCATCGCCAGTCACAAATTTTGGATCGGGCACACTGATGGTGATGGCTGGCGGTACAGGTGGACATGTATATCCCGCAATGGCTGTTGCGGATTATATGCAGGCGCAAGGCTGGAAAATTGTTTGGCTAGCAACTGAAGGCGGCATGGAAAATAAGCTAATTGAAAACAAAAATTACAGCAAAGCAATGATGACGATGCGCGGTGTCCGCGGAAAAGGTTTACTTGGATGGATTCTTTTGCCAATAAAACTTGCAACTGCATTTAAACAAAGCTATGCCGCGATTCAACAACATCAGCCAACAGTCGTATTGGGTATGGGTGGCTTTGCTGCCTTTCCGGGTGGAATGATGGCTAAATTACAGGGTAAACCATTGGTAATACACGAGCAAAACTCAATTGCAGGTTTAAGTAATAAAACATTGGCGGTATTTGCGAATAGAGTGCTGGTGGCTTTTCCATCAGCATTTGGTAATGGGGCATATTTAGTAGGCAACCCAGTCAGGCAGGAGATAACACAATTGCCTTCACCACAACATAGATATGCTGCGCGCGCAGGAAATTTAAAACTATTAGTAGTGGGCGGAAGCTTGGGTGCAGCCGCTTTGAATGAGGTGCTACCCAAAGCATTAGCTAACTTGCCAATGGCAATAAGGCCTGAAGTCATACATCAAGCGGGTGAAAAACATATTGCAGCCCTAGAGGCTAATTATGTTGAAGCGGGCGTTAAGGCTAACACAAAAGCATTTATTAATAATATGGCGGAAATGTATGCATGGGCAGATATCGTGGTTTGTCGTGCGGGGGCACTTACTATCGCTGAGTTGGCATGTGTTGGTGTAGCAAGTATTTTGGTTCCTTTTCCGCATGCTGTAGATGACCATCAAACGTACAACGCTAAATATTTAAGCGATGCGGGTGCTGCAAAATTGATACAACAAACGGAGTTAAGTGTGACGGCGACGACTGAATTACTTAGTAATTTAACACGTGAAATCTGCTTACAGATGGCCATTAAAGCAAAGCAATTAGCTAAGCCAGAAGCCACAAGCGTGGTAGCAAAAATATGTATGGAGACGGCGCTTGCCAAATAAGCAATGAAACATAAAGTTAAACATATACATTTTGTAGGTATTGGTGGTGCTGGCATGAGCGGCATTGCCGAAGTGCTGATTAATCTAGGCTTTGAGGTATCTGGTTCTGACTTAGCCAAAAATACGACTACCCAGCGACTAACTAATTTTGGCGCGACGGTGTATCAAGGCCATGCGACAGAAAATTTAATCGATGCTGACGTTGTTGTGGTGTCATCTGCTGTGAATGAGCAGAACCCAGAAGTCATTGCAGCACGCGCTAAAAATATTCCAGTGGTGCCTCGCGCCATTATGTTGGCTGAATTAATGCGCTTTAGACAAGGTATCGCTGTTGCTGGCACACATGGAAAAACTACAACAACTAGCTTAATAGCGAGTATTTTGGCTGAGGCTGGCATGGATCCCACATTTGTGATTGGCGGTAAATTAGAAGCTGCAAGTGCAAACGCGCGTTTAGGCACTGGCGAATGGATAGTGGCAGAAGCTGATGAATCTGACGCTTCATTCTTACATTTAACACCTGTGTTGGCGGTTGTCACAAATATAGACCAAGATCACATGGATACCTATGAGCATAGTTTTGAAAAATTAAAAAGTGCATTTGTTGAGTTTTTACAGCAGCTTCCGTTTTGGGGAATGGCTGTGTGCTGTGTCGATGACGTAAACGTGCGCGCAATATTGCCGCGTGTTACTAAGCCAGTGATGACTTACGGCTTTAGTGATGAAGCGCGTATTCGTGCAAGAAACGTGCGTGCAGATAACGGCAAGATGCATTTTACGGTAGATCGAATCAATGGCGTAACCACCACATTTGATGTGACTTTAAATTTACCTGGCAACCACTATGTGCTTAATGCGCTTGCGGCAATTGCGATTGCCAGTGAGTTAAGTATTGAAGATAAATTTATTATAAAAGCACTTGCAGAGTTCAAAGGTGTTGGGCGTCGTTTTGAGCGTTACGGTGAAGTACCCGTAAACTCAGGCGGAGTATTCACGCTAATAGATGATTA
>JAIYEJ010000193.1 GCA_027487055.1 Methylotenera sp.
CCTTCAGCAACATCAATGGTTTGGTGCTTTTTGATGGTGACTATAGAAATAATCACTAACGCTAAAATTACAAAAATCATGCCGAATAATTCGATTGTATTTGGGACTTCTCCAAGCTGAAGCCAAGCAGATAGCACGCCGATTATAGGTGCTAGCATAGTTGCCATGCTTGCAGAGCCTGCTGGAAGCCGCTGTAAGGCATATGCCCATAATACCCAAGCCAAGCTACCGCTTAAAAACATGCTATAAATTAGAGTGAGCGTAAATGTTTGTGTCCAGCGTATGGGTGGTGCAGGTAAATACAGGGCCAGCACAATAATGGGGATGCACCCTAATAAAGTTTGCCAAGCAGTGGTATTAAGTAAATCAAGCGTTGGCGCACGTTGATGTAATTTTTTAGAAACGATTGCTGAAATCGCCCAAGAAATACCCGAACAAACTGCCAAAAACATACTAAATACATCAGACTTAATATGTAGCGGATCAAAAATAAGCACAATTCCAAACAAAGCAAACACAACAGCTAACCACTGCCAACCTTGCACTTTTTCGCCTAGCCATGGCCAAGCAAATAACATTACCCAAAACGGCATGGTGTAAGCCAGCACCGCCGTTTTGCCTGCGCCACCTTCAACCAGCGCCCAAATTAACAACCCGGTAAACCCACAAGTTTGCAGCAAACCCAACAGCAACATGGTCGGAAATTCTTTGAGTTCCAATGGTTTTTTTGCCATCAGCATAAATAAAAAAATCATCATGGCACCTAAAAATGTTCTAAGTGCTGCAAACTGAAAAGGGCTGGCATACTGCACAGCGAGTTTCATCACGACCCAGTTATACCCCCAAATTAAGGTTAATAAAAAAAGGGCAATAAATGCTTTAATGGTTGTATTTTTATTCATATATGTAAAATGCGTTTTGATATCGTCATTATAAGGTGTATATTTTTATTCATACTTCAAACATATGAATAACACGCTAAATCAGCACGAGGGGGAGAACCATGAAATCACTTAAACAAATCTTAGATGAAAAAAAACACAAGGAGATTATCTCTATTGCGCCACATCGCCCAGTATTTGATGCCTTGGTGGTGTTAGCAGAATACAAAATTGGCGCGCTGGCTGTAATGCAAAATGACAAGTTGGTGGGCATATTTTCAGAGCGTGATTATGCCCGTTCTGTGGTGCTACAAGGTCGCTCATCTAAAGCCACAGCGATTGCTGAGGTAATGACTGGTAATGTGATTTGCTGCAAAGCGAGCGATCTCGCAGATAGTGCAATGCGACTGATGTCAGAAAAGCGTATTCGCCACTTGCCTGTGATGGATGGCGATGCGCTGATTGGCATGCTTTCGATGGGTGACTTAGTGAAAGAAATTATTGCCGAACAAGAACGAATGATTAAGCTTTTAGAAATGTATATAAAAGGTTAATTTAATACTGGTTTAATACACATATCAAACCAGATGCCCTCTAAGCCAATACAAGTAAGGCTTAAAGGGCATTGTTTTTTAGTCCCAGCTTTAAATTCGTGTTTTAAGTTAAAAAAATGCCTTATTCCCCAATGATTTTAACAAGCACACGTTTTTTGCGGCGGCCATCAAACTCGCCATAAAAAATTTGCTCCCATGGGCCAAAATCAAGCTGGCCATCGGTAATCGCCACCACGACTTCGCGACCCATGATTTGGCGCTTCATGTGTGCATCGGCATTATCTTCACCCGTGTCATTATGCCTATAAAACTGTAGCGGCTCGTGTGGCGCAAGCTTCTCTAGCCACTGAGTATAATCGTGATGAAGCCCACGCTCATCATCGTTAATAAACACACTCGCCGTAATGTGCATAGCATTTACCAAGACAATCCCTTCGCGTACGCCGCTCTCGCGCAGGCATTCGCGCACATCCTCAGTAATGCGAATAAATGCAACACGTGTAGGTGGATTAAACCAGATTTCTTTTCGAAAGCTTTTCATGACAATTCCCCATTTAAAATTGGCTAATATTTTTGGTATATGGCACTTATTTTAGCACCCAAAATTCACTTTTACTCAAACGCCCTGATTTACTTGTTGTACATAAATTTGTGCACTATATTTGTCTAGCTTGAGTATTACACTCAAAAGAGCTACTCATTTTCATACGAAAGTAGCCATCGATAGTTATTTAATATAGTCCAAAAATTGAACGCATACTATGGAGGACAATGCTGTCATTCTAAAGTTAAACTATTTCTTGGCGTTCTCTGGCCAGTTCTGCATGGCAATATCAATAACACCCATTAACGCGTTTTTGCTTGCTCCGCTAGTTGCTTGAACAGAAATCCCTTGATGTAGGGTAGTAACATATTTTGCCAATGCGGAAATGTTGGTATCTTCTGGTAAATCTCCACTTAGTTTGGCTAGCTCAAATCGCTTCTTTAAATTTTCTTCGATAGTGGCACGATAGGAGATGAGTTTTTTTTGAATCATTTCTGATTCTGGTCCACAAGATAATGCGCCTTGCACTACCATACATCCGCGTGGATTTTGATACTGGGTTAAAGTCGCTACAACTTTGGTTAGAAAAACTTTAACTACCTGATATGCAGTAGGTTCTGTCAGAGCTTCCTTCACAAATGCACCAGGGCCAGAAACATATTTATCTAGCACCTTGTTAAACAAAGCTTCCTTATTTCCAAATGCTGCATAGATGCTCGGCTTATTCATATCCATCGCTTCGATAAGTGCTGCCATGGATGTGCCTTCGTAACCATACACCCAAAACGCCTGCATGGCTTTTTCTAGCGCATCATCGTGGTTAAACGCAGGTGGTCTTCCTCGGCGTTTTATAGCATCAGTATTTGTATTCTCTGAAAGATTCATCAGTAACCTCACTAGTTATTTATGAATATTATACCATTTGGTAATAAATGTGTTGACAAAAATATTTATGCCCATTAATATTTATTTACCTTTTGGTATAAAACAAACAGGAAATGCAATATTTTGGAGAGAAAATGCATAATGTAGAAAACAAAGTAGCTTTTATCAGTGGGGCGAATAGCGGCATCGGCTTTGAAACAGCGAAGAAATTAGGTGAACTTGGTGTTAAGGTTATTCTCCGTGCACGTGATGTAACAAAAGGCAAAGTAGCAGCGAGTGACTCAACATCTGCAAATGTTGAGTATGCTTATCTTGATAAGCAAGGATAACAATCATGGCTAAAAAAATCCCATTCCGTTATCGTGTCTATTGCTTTGCGTTCATCATGTCGTTTTTTACTTCCATGATTGTATCCGCAACTGTAATAGGCTTACGCTTTGGCTTTACAGCAAAATTTATGCAGATTTGGCCATCGTCATTTGCAATTGCATGGCCGATTGTATTTATCTCCATTCTTATCATCGCCCCAATCGTTAACAAACTTTTAAATGAATTTGTAGAGCCTGCTTAATCAGGCAAATAATTAAATTTTCAATTTACCCTTTAGAAAGGAACACACATGAATAACATATCTAGATTAGGACAACTTCTAGAAATTGACTTAGGCTCCAACAGAAAGCTTAGTTACCTAAAAGCCGGTTCTGGTAAACCACTCATTTTGATGCATACAATACGCACGCAATTGGATTACTTTCAAGAAGTCATTCCTGAG
>JAIYEJ010000009.1 GCA_027487055.1 Methylotenera sp.
CCAGCCTGTAACTCCCTCAACAATCAATTCTGGTATTCCTCCAATACTCGCACCAATTACTGGCTTGCCCAAAGCATAACTTTCAAGCAAGCTCATTGGCGCATTCTCATACCATTCTGAAGGTAGCACTACCGCGCGAGAACCACGAACTAAATCATGCAGTTCAGTGCCGGAACGATACCCTAAGAACTCAATGTCGCCACCCAACTGTGCGGCAACATCTTTTAACTCGGCCTCAATTGGTCCAGTGCCAACAATTTTCAATGGCACGCCAGATTTTGCTGCAGCTCGTATCAAGGTGCCAACACCTTTCTCAGGAGCCATACGGCCAAAGAAGAGAAAGTATTTTCCTGGTGTGTATCGCGGCTCAAACTTACTTACATCGGCATAATTTGGAATATAAACCAGCTTCTCACGTGACCAACCCCACTCAACAAACTTCTCAAGAAAAAATCGGCTTGGTACCGCAACCCGATCCAAATGCTTACGGTAAGTATCAAGATAACGATGCAACCCGCTTTCGACTGCAACGATAACACTCGCCGCTAATGAATCTCTAACACAACGATGTTTAATCACATTCAAAACACTGCCATGATTACAGCGCTCACAAATGCCACCGGAATTAAGCATTTTGTAAGCTGGACAGGCAATTTTAAGGTCATGGGCTGTCATCACTACCGGGATTCCTGCAGTTTTCAAGGTCGGCAGAATTGCTGGAGAAAGATGATGATAAATACAGTGCAGGTGCGCAACATCTGGATGAAAGTCTTTAATCAATTGCCGCAACTTTCGCTGAGCCTCAAAAGAGTAAACAACCTTTGAGGCAATCGACACTTTATCTACTAAAGAGTAATCATGGCCGAACTCTATTTCATCAACAAAATAGTCAGACCATGGCGTAGGGTAATTCTTAGGGTGATTCATAGAAAAAAAAGCGTTACTCATGCCTTGGCTTTCCATTAATTCAGCATGCTCCAAATAAACGACATCTGAACCACCGCGGCGATAATGGTAGTTATTAATGCTTAAGACTTTATTCATAAGTTTATTTGTTTAAACCTTCGTTTGGTGCATTTTAGTTCATATATAAGGAATCATCATTTAACACTTGGCTCAACAATATAGCCTTCATCATAAAGTCTATTTACATCATCATCAGTTGCTGTACCAATACCAAACAACTCCCATTCTTTATGTACAAATTTAAGCCTGCCGATGGCAATATCAGTGTTCGTCCTATAGTTATCCCACTTGGAGTTAACCTTTGTCCAATAATCAGCACCCGCACCAATGAGAAAATTGCGCGGACCAGTTTCTAACTTACCTGACCCAGGCACCACCCTAGCCTCAAGCATTACAAACACACCACAAATATTTTTACTAGGAAGATTAACTTGGCCTTGACTGGGCCAAAAATGAAATGCAGTACCCTTTTCAAAAAAAACAGTAGATAGACCATTTTTCGTTTCAAAATAAGTTGCTTGTTTGTTTGAGTTTTTGGCAAAACTTGCATCAAACTGTCTACCCTCAATTTGACCTTTTTGCAAAAGCACCCACTTGCGTTCAACTCCATAACATACAAAAAAATTAAAGTTTCTAATTTGCAAATAATCAGAGCTTTCTCTTATTCCTTTAGCCCAAAAAACTTGTCCCCAGCCTGTCGAAGCAGTATAGGAGCCTACATTATTGCCCGCTCCCAATCTAGGCCCCTTATACCAATCATATCCTGTGGGCACTCCACTTGGCATAAATTCATGCATTTTATGAAGGTCTTGATTTATTTCTATGAGCTTGGCTTTGGTAATAAATGGTGAAATTGAATCTAATTTCTTGAATATGCCTCCAAACTCGCTCTTAATGATTAGCTCTTGGGAGTTGCATTCGCCAGCAGCAGATATCGCAAATGCAAAAAGTAATGAATTTAATTTAGCAACTCTATACCACCACTTCATAAACCAACCTTCGCTAGATAGGACATATTATGCTTCTCTTGCCAGAATCGCTGTAAAAGCGTACCTGCGCAGAAATAGAACAGTATCATCGCAACAAAATTTGCGACTAAATTTTCACTGAAAAAATAAATCGCTATCACGAACAATGGTATAGACTCCCAGCGACGTCCAGATTTTGCAATAATGGTTCCAATCAACAGCACGAAGCCTATAAATGTAACCACACCACACTCGAATAGATATCTTAGGTAATCGTTATGAGGAACAAGATGTTTTTCAGACATGTGTTCAGAAGATCCAATGCCGAAGCCAAAAATCCATTCAAAAATTGAGCCATTGGCATAAATAGTTAAAAAATCTAACCAGTGTTTAAGTCGGAAAATAAATGATAAGTCTGAGGTATGTAAAATTTGCACGAGTTCTGCATAGGTTACGCTACTCAATACTATCTGACCTGTGGAAATATATCGAATGCTATCAATAACAGGTAAAAGTCTAGCAAAAATTCCTAGCTCTGGGTTTATTAGCCATACTAAAAAACCAAAGAAGGCTAAAGTTGCAAATAAGATAATAAATCTTAAAATATGAGCTCTAGGCAATGTAATCAAAATCGCTATCATAATTGCTAAAAGTACACCCAAAGTACTAAAGCAAACACCTGTAAAAATATATACAAGAAAACTTTTTATAGGCTTGCTACTGAGAACGTTATAAAGAGCTAACAAAGTCACGGCATATAGCGCTGCATTGTTACGATTAGCAAAAATTGAAACCTCACCAGACGAACCAAAAGCCACTCTTCCAATTGCCAATTGCCACACCCAAAGAATAAAAGGGAAAATAATTAGCATCATGAACAGTATCTTCACGTTTTTATGTGTCCATATCCCCTCGCGTGACTGTGACTCGAATAAAGTCCCAAATACAATAAAAAGTGGAGCCATCAACATTTTTAACGCAACAGCCCAATCAATGCTGTGAAGGTTGTAAATTATAGATCCCAGGATTCCATAATAATAAAGGCATAATGCTAATCCAAAACCGGTAAACATATTTTTCTGGCGCGGCGAGAATGCAGAAACAGTCGCCATAATCATAAATATGCCAAATGCAGCCCCATAAGACAATCCTTTCAAAATACCAGATTCAAGAAGATTGGCGATAGTAAGCAGAATTACATATCCCGTAACGGACCATAAAAAAATGTTCGTAGGGCTATTGGCCTTGGCTTTAAAACTAGTGGGGGTCATTTTAGATAATCAAAATAGTTGCTAAGCGTCATTGGGCGCGGTTATCAAGCTCTCTAACTTATCAACTGCAAATTCCCACCGAAACTGCTGTTGCAAAAGTTTACGACCAGCTGCACCCATCGCTACCCGTCTGACCGGGTCAGAAATGAGCTGAGAAATTGCGGTGACAAATTCAACCATACTCTTAGTTTTGCATGCCTCTCCATGTACACCGGGTTGAAAGCCCTGAATGCCGTTGAAAGCTGCCATACCACCAACAACAGGTACGCTCATAGCCATGGCCTCAAGTGTTTTGTTAATAAGTCCGTAGCCTTTAAAAATTGGACTCAGAACAATCATTGCTTCACGATAGAGCTGTGCAAGATCGTCAACAAACTCAATATACGTAATATTTTTGGTTGCGCGAAATGATTTTTTCAGACTGTCAGATGCCCCTTTACCCACAATAAAAAGCTGGCATTCCGGGTGTTGCTTGAGGACCTCGGGCCAAAGCTCATCGACCAACCACTTAGCAATAGAGGAATATTCGCCACTTAATTCGGCGACGAACAGAATGTTTCCATTTTTAGGTAAGGGTGACAAATCAAAGTAATCCGCACGTACCCCATTAGGCACAGTGACTACACGTGAAGCGGTTTCTTTTGAAACCAACTGTCCCATTAAATGCTGATCTTTACTGGTTTGTAACAGAATGTGTCGGTAAGGGGCGAGCAACTTGGCTTCAATTTTAGCAATCTGCAGGCTACGTAAACGATGCATCATTCCCTTGATGATAGATTTAATGCCGCCAAAACCCTGTTCTTCACGAAAAAAATATTCAGCAGTAGTGCAATCATTAACTGCTGCAATTGATAATCGATAATCCTCCATGTTATGCAACCCAGTTGCATGCCACTTTGCAACAGCACTCATTGGTGATGCAATAACAGTGTCTGCCTGTAGGCTAAAGATATCAAAGTTATTTTCGGCTAATACCCATCCGTGCTGGTACATCTCAACAAGGGCAATTTCCCTAGCCATGCGAATTAGCTTTCCTCTACGAGAAAGATAGATCACTAGCACATGTCCAAAGATACTCTCATTTTTTGCAAGTGCATCAGGTGTCGGTGGAGTAGTATAGTCAGCAAGCAAAATTAATTTTACCCGCTTAGTTTCCATTAATCCTATTGCGTAATTATAAACAGGCAGAGTTATACCGTTCCTTGGCGGATATGGTAATTGGTCTGTAACAATCAATATGTCAAACTTTTTAATAAATTATCTCACTTCATAAGTAACTAAGCATAAAAAATAACATTCATGCGCCAATTTAAAAATTAAGTTTCAAAAAACTAAAAATAGAGTCAAATCGATTACGGTATTTACGCGCTTTAAAAAAAATTCTGATGCGTAATTTGTAAAACCAGCCACTGTCCTTTGGCTCATAAGATACAGCAACGCCACCTTTATTTAATATTAGCGCCGAAATTCTTTTTTCCAGCAAAATAGAGCCCGCTTTACTTCTTAATACCTTTTGGGGCACAACAGCCTTTCCTACATGCCCTCGCCAACCTTGAGATAAATTTTCTGGATAAAGCCAATTTAAAAGATAAGATTCCAGTGTTTCAGACAATGCACATCCAAAAGTTAATCGCTCATTCGAGCTAACAGGCAAGTTAAACAATTCATTATCAAACAACTTACCATTAAGGACCAATATTGAAGCTCTATTAATAAAAAAAATATTAGAGCGTATCCACTGAGAAAACTTCATCCCACATAACTCGAAATCAAGGTTGGCAGACTCTAGCTTACCCACAATTACAGGACTGTTAATCTCTCTTGAGTTTGTTACCTCTCTGGAGAATCGACGTAAATCAGAGTGAAAAAATGGATAGTTTCTACCTGCTGTATCGTTAAATATAAGTACACCATCACCCCAATTACCATTGAGACTGTCACAACCAAGCTGGTAAGCGCCGAATTCCCAGTTCACACCATCATATGGAACTAACTCAACAACATTACTAATACGATAATTCTTTAAAGCATTCCTAAAACCAATGATATTTAACCCATCCTTATAGACAACACAAACCCTTTGTATATCTAACTCTTTTTGTAGTCTTGATATCAGCAATAAACAATTATCAATAGCAACTTCATAGTAAATGTAGCAAATAATGTTCATATCTCTTATTCTTTGGCAAAATCATTCTAAAGAGTTACTAAGACTCATCAATATCCAATAGTTTTAATAATGCTCCACAATTCAGCTTAGCAAGTTCCTTAACTAGACCATGTTGGTTTTTTATATTCACTTGAAAAATGAACCTATTCTCCACAACTTTTAACATAGCATCCTTCAAAGTATCTGACGAGAAATTATCTATTCTTAATACTGAGCCTCTCTGTCCGACTGATTCCATATAGTCATCAAGCTTGTAATGATAAGATAAAGCCACACTTGGTTTATGAGCAGTGGTTGCTAATATTATTGGGTGCATATTTGTACTCAACATAACATCCACATGCTGACATGTTGAAATAAATTGATCAGTATCAAAGTTGTTAATGAACTCTTTCGTACTACTCTGAAATGGTCTTATTTCATTAAAAACGCTCTTGTTTGTTTTTAAATCCCAAGTTGTACTGGTCATAAAGACAAAATGGCAAGGCATTAAATAAGATATAGCATTCAATGCATTTACAACTTCACTTATGTAGCTACTACTATCGGCAATAGTAGGGCCAATAGAAACCCCAGAAACATTTAGATGAGGTCTAAAATTCTGAATCATCACACCAATTACTACCTTACCATCGTTATTCTTTAAGTAGTTTTTCTTGATAATAGGCAATAAATTAGCCTCATCGGCAGTGAGCAATGCGTTACTAAAGTTAAAATCGCATTTCTTTAGAGTCTCTGCACTTTGTGCATCTCGATATGAAATAAATGAAATCTTATTTAACTTTTTTGATAATGAGTTTTTTATTGTATAGTCCGAAAAAGGACCAATGGTTTGACCATAAAGCATAACTGGGCAATTTGCAACTTCAGCTAATTCAAGTTCAGCATACTTAGAATTTAGCATACTAGGCCAAGCATCATTGAAATAACCTCCACCACCCATCAACAGCAAATTAGATTTTTTTAAAATCTTTAAATGTTTATTTAATGCTGATGAAAACATCCATTTATAACCAGATTTTCTCCATAGCCAATAAGAAAAACGGTGCCATAGCCTAGCAATAATATTCTTTGTAAAAAGACTATGGACAGAGGGAATGGACTCTACATTATTCTGCACAGCTAATTCATTCGTATCAAAAGATGTAATTATTAATTCGCTATCTTTTAACCTGCTCTTAAGACTCTGAAGCATTCCGGCAAGAATAGCGTTATCACCATAATTTCCATAGCCCCAACCACCTGTAATATAAATTTTTTTCATATCATTTCAGGGAGTTATATCCAAACTGCCAATCATGTTAAATTCAACCTTAACCCAATTAGAACAAAAAAAACTATCGCAACAGCAACATTTTTTATGTAGAACTTAATTGGTTTTGCTAAGAAATAAGCATAGGCAACAGCTAAAAAGGTGGTCCCGATTATGAGCGCTAAAATCCAACCAACACTTTTGTAAAATGGAACGAGATAAACTGATAGTAAGCCAATAACCAACCAATGAATTAAGGTTATGATAGCCCGCATATTTTGCTTGCCATCAATTGTGAGTATATTACCCCAGCAAGCTGCCCACATTCTTATGAAATAAAGTAAACCAAACCAGGGCATCAATAATTTCAATGCCTCAAATTTCTGCCCAAACAATAAAACTACAATATGCGGGCCCGTATATGTGAAAGCCAAACCACCTAATACACCTATCCCCAAAAAAAACAACTCAGATATATTGTTTTCATGATTTCCACTCACAATTCCTTGCATTTTTGCGCGGGCCATTAACGGAAAAAAAACATTACTTAAAACAGTCGCTACCTGCATAAACGCCATAAATAAGCGCATACCTGCCTGAAATATACCTAGTATTACTGGATTAGCATAAAAGTTTAGAATTAAAGCGTCTACTTGGCCAAATAGTGCACCAAGTGCGGAATCGTAAGCATAGGATTTAGTTAAACGGATTTGGTTAAATCCTTCTTTTATAGATGATGGTGCTATTCCTTGAAATACAAGCGACAATTGAACCCAAGTAATTAAGGTAACTATCAATCTGGTAATAAAATAGGCCACCACCACAACAAATAGCGACTTGGTCAGCCATGCGGCCAAACCCACCCCAAAACCGTAAATCAAGGCAGAAAAAATTGAGACACGCGCATCAGTATTGAAATTACCACTGGCACGTAATCCAACACTAAAAAACTCCGTAAAACTTTCCCCGAGCATGGCTCCTATAACTAACGGAAATATAGCCCAGGAGCATTTAAGTAGAATTGGAAAAACTACAACGCTTGCAACTATAACGCCAATTGTAAGAATTATTTTAGCTATGAATGCATCACAAATAAGTTTTGCAGCTTTCTCAGGATATAGACCAACTTCACGAAGTATGTATGAACCAAAACCAAAATTATTTAGAATACAAAGCAAACTTGCTGTCGTTAGCCACAACATTAAAAGACCAAAGTTCTCTGGCCCCAATGCTCTTGCTATTATTGGCAAAGAGACTATACCTGCCAACATTCGCGCCCCAACACTTATACTCATCAGGGAAAGGTGTTTCATCAAAGCCATTTAATGAAAACCCAACCCAAATTGGGTAAAATTCTTGCCATAGCTCATTTCAAATTCTCAATTTTTCCAGATAAGCGGTTCCTAGAAGTTAATGGTAAGCTCATGAACATTTCTGAAACAAAATCCTCTTGATCTCTAAATGCTTCAGTACTGTTCATATTAATAGATGAAACACGAAACAATATTCCATCTGGAATCATCCCATTAA
>JAIYEJ010000157.1 GCA_027487055.1 Methylotenera sp.
CTAAATATAGTGCAACTTCAACAGGAGCTTCTAACAAGCGAAAACAGAAGGACCCCAAGAAAGCACCCAAGACTCCCACCCATCGATATTTAATTGCAACAATCGCAGCAAATGCAACCGCCGAAAACTCAAAAAAAAGAGGTGAACTCGTGTATGTAAAGAGAAAACTGCCAACAAAAGCGACAGCAAAATAAACAAGCGTTATTATTGCTAGCTGAGTTGAAAACGACTTTAATAGCCAGTTTGGGGGTATGTAGGCTTTAAATTGCATTTAAAGTTTTTAAATTAGCCTAAATGTAATAACTTATATCTTATCGCATTATGCTTAAAATACAAAAACCTTAATTTGCTAAAATTCTACTAATTTAATTAGTAAGAAAAACTGAAAAAACGAATTTTTAAACAAAATTGGTAGCGGATAATTATCCATCACGCTACCAAGATAAATATTATTATGTACTAACGATTTTTCCCCACTTGATTACCAATTACACCGCCAACTGCTGCGCCACCTACAGTACCCCAAGCACTACCTCCAGTAAGCACTGCACCTGCAACTGCACCGACACCTGCACCAATAGCAGTATTTTTATCACGTGTAGTCATACTGCTACAACCACTTAAACCAAGCACTAATGCCGCGCCTAGTATTGAAGTAAGTAAGTTTCTCTTGAACGTAGTTGTGTTTGCTGTCATGAAAGTCTCTCTTTCTTTTGGTTGATTGACGTAAAAGATTTGACCTCGCAACAAACCTAAAAGTTCTAAAATCTTTAATTGCCAAAAATATCTACAGTTATTCAAAAAATGCCATGAGTAGGCTCAATATTTTAGATTTTCCGCCGATATCATTGTTATACACCATATGATTGAGGATGCGGCAATGGAACTAAAGAATGAATTTACTGATAGCTTTCAAAATTTACTAATTAGCTTGAATATTAAAAAAAGTATTTCTGAAGTTGATGTTGATAGCTATGGCGTTGGCGCCATGATGCCTCTAGACATTCCAGATGAGATATTGTTAAATAATACAGCGTTATACGGCGTTTAATTTGATTTTGCTTGACTTGCCGCCTGGCAGAGAGCGACAAACTCTTCGGTATTAAGCGATGCACCACCAACCAGCGCGCCATCAATATCTGGCATAGAAAACAGTTTAGCAGCATTGTCAGCTTTCACACTTCCGCCATAAAGTATGCGAATATTTCTCGCGACTTCTGCATCTAATATTTCAATATGCCCTCTTAAAAAACTTAAGATATTTTGCGCATGTTCAGAGGTTGCGGCACGACCAGTGCCTATTGCCCATACTGGTTCATAAGCAAGTACGCCTTTTGCCAGTCCTTGCATACCGATCTCTTGTATCACCGCATTTAACTGCCTAATCGTAACAATATCTGTAAGGCCATCCTCAAATTCTTCTAAAGTTTCGCCCATACAAAAAATGGGTTTTAACCCTGCGTTTGTGGCCACTTCAAATCGCTCACCTGTTGAAAGATCAGTGTCATGTCCACGCTGGCGTCTTTCTGAATGACCGATAATGACGTACTCGCAGCCAAAGTCTTTGAGCATTCCTGGCGATACCGAGCCTGTATATGCACCTGATTCATAGCGACTCATGTTTTGTCCGCCCCAGGCGATAAGACTTCCTTTTAACATTGCTTCAGCTTGGAATAAATAGGGATGTGGCACACAGACAACGTAATCAGCATTTTTATGGTCTTGGGTACCAGCTAATAATCCTTCAAAAAAAACTTTGTTTGAGGATAAATTGCCGTTCATCTTGCGATTCGCTACAACTAGTTTACGTCTCATTTTAAATAGGTCTTTTTTATTTACACTACAAAGAACACTATTTCATTATGCAGCAAAAGTCCCCGTTTTAGATATATTATTTTTAGTCATCGGGCATGCATCATATGAGCAATTCGTTTCTAAAAGAAAGCTTAACGGCGCAGGGTTGTGCTTTAGAAAACCTTGGGTAAAATCAATGCCCATTTTTTTAAGCATATTTTCAACTGTTTTATTATCCACCCATTCTGCAATTGTTTTCTTGCCTGTTACTTTAGCAACTTCAGCGATGCAGCGCACAGTGGCTTGACCAATCTCATTTCTAATTAAATCTGTAATAAATTGACCATCAATTTTTAAGTAATCTACATCAAGATTTTTTAAATATCCAAATGATGAAACGCCACTGCCAAAGTCATCAAGTGCAAACTTGATACCATATTTATTGATTTCAGCAATAAATTTTTGGGCGTCAGCAATATTTGTAATCGCCGCAGTTTCAGTAATCTCAAAGCATAGTTTGCTAAAATCTAGTTTTGTTGTTTGTATTAAATCAAACACAAATGAATGAAACAAAGGATCGCTCAACGATTGGCCAGACAAATTGACCGAAATACTTTCTATATGGCTTAATCCATCGCTATTTATACGCATCCAATCGAACACTTCCGCAACAACAAAGCGGTCAATGCGTGAGGCAAGATGAAAGCGCTCCGCCGCGGGTAAAAAAGCACTTGGCTGAATAAGCGTGCCATCCTTATCTACCATGCGAATTAAAATTTCGGCATGCTCTAAACCATTATGTTTAAGTGGCATAATGCGTTGGCAAAATAAAACAAAGCCTTTATCTTCAAGGGCTTTTTCTATTCGGCTGACCCATTTCGATTCTCTGCGCTGCGAGCATGCGATATGGTTATCATCATAATAAAGATGCACACGATTACGCCCAGTGCTTTTAGCTTCATAGCAAGCAGAGTCGGCCGCTTGCATTAGGCTAGTGGTGCTTACCCAATGTTTATCTATCATTACCAAACCAATACTCGCCCCTAAA
>JAIYEJ010000127.1 GCA_027487055.1 Methylotenera sp.
GATCAAGAAACAATAATCTCAGCGTTAAATAATCATCAGTCACGCATTAATGCAGACATTGCGATTTTTTATTCCGTTAACCAAGCAAATTTAATTGTATCAGGAGGCGTATCGTCAGAAGATGCTAATGTGGTCGTTAAGCGTTTAATTGAAGACTACTCAACTGATAACAATCGCAGATATTTTGAGATATTTAATGACACCCCATATCAATTAGTGGCCGTACCGATTAAGGCACCATTAGTTATTGGCTGGATTGTAATGGGATTTAAAATTGATGATCATTTAGTAAAAAAATTACATAAATTAAGTAATTTGCAGGTGACTTTTTTACAAAAACCCCATAATAAACCATGGCGTTCTACTGCCAGCTCATTAAGCAATCAACATGTAGATGCTTTAGTCAAAGAAGTTAGTCAATATTACACGCCAAAATTTAAAAAGACCGAAATCCAAATTGTTGATGCAGTGTTTGATTCTAGAATACTAACTTTGCATGCAGATAAAAATACATTAATTACTGTATTGCAGCGATCTATCACAGAGACCAAAGCACAGTATGATAAGCTCAAATTAAGTTTATTGATGCTTACATTAGTGGGTTTAGCATTATTTACTGTCGTCATAATTTATACGTCTAAATTAATTACTAAACCAATTACAGAACTTTCTGAAACAGCAAAACAGTTAGGGCAAGGCAATTATGACTTAACGATAAAAACCAATAGAAAAGATGAAATAGGGGAGCTTAGTAATGCGTTTAATTCAATGCGTGAGGCTATTGCAGACCGTGAGACAAGAATATATCACGCAGCTTTTGTCGATGAAATTACAGAGTTACCAAACCGAGCAGCATTTATAAATTGTTTAGATGAAAACATAGCAGTTGCAAAAGTAAATGGTAGTAACTTTACAGTAATTATCATTAATTTAGATCGTTTTAAGCAAATTAACAAAATTATGGGGCGCGCTTTTGCTGATCAGATATTAATACATGTAGCAAATACTTTGCAGAGCTTAGATCTTCAAACAACAGATATAGTGGCAAGGTTAGGAGCTGATGAGTTTGCTATTTTGTTACCTAATTCACAATTAGAACAAGGGCAGCTACTCGCAAACAAAGTACTAAACCAGTTTGAACAAACTCAGCAAGTTAATGGGCAAAACATTGATATATCGCTAGGTATAGGTATCAGCGTCTACCCTATCCATGGCGATAGTCATGAACAATTATTTAATAATGCTGAAACTGCACTTCAATATGCTAAAGTTAAAAAGATATCTGTTGTGGTCTATGAGAAGCATTTTGATGTAGGTGCGAAACAAAATTTAACATTGGCATCGGAACTTCGTGAAGCTATTAACAATAACCAATTATCACTTTATTTACAGCCTAAAGTGGATATCATAAACAAGCAAGCAAACATGGCAGAAGCGTTGGTACGTTGGATACATCCTCAAAGAGGCTTTATTTTTCCAGATCAATTTATTCCTTTTGCCGAGCAAACAGGCCTCATCCAAAATATCACCATATGGATGTTAAATGAAGCATGTAAAGTGATTGCGCAATTAAATGCACAAGGCATTATGCTAACTATCGCCGTGAACATTTCAACCCGTGATTTAATTGATCAAGCGCTTCCAGAGAAGCTACAAGCACTCTTGGATCAATACCAAATATCAGTTAAGAATATTGCGATAGAAATTACAGAAAGCAGTATTATGGACGACCCCGTTCGCGCTGAAGCCACACTCCTCAAACTCTCTCAAATGGGGGTTAAAATAGCAATTGATGATTTTGGTACAGGTTACTCTTCACTCGCCTATTTAAAACGTTTGCCAGTACATGAGTTAAAAATTGATAAATCATTTGTACTCAATATGGAGAAAAATGATAGCGATGCTACTATAGTTAAATCTACTATTGATTTGGGCCATAACCTAAAATTAAAAGTAGTTGCCGAAGGTATAGAAAATGTTGAGGCTTGGCAACTTCTTGCGAAGATGGGTTGTGATTATGGGCAAGGCTATTTTATGGGGAAACCAATGCCAGCAAAAGACTATCCAGCTTGGTTGGCGACATGGCTAGATAAAATTAATAGCGACCTTTAAAACTCAACCATTTCAAACTCTTCTTTACCTGCACCACATTCTGGACATTTCCAATCAGCAGGCACATCAGCCCATGCGGTACCAGCAGGAATGCCGTCTTCTGGCCAGCCTTTTTCTTCTTCGTAAATCAAACCACATACTACACACATCCAAGATTTCATGATTACGCCTTTTAGTTAGTCTAAATTTATGAATGATGACATATTTTATGTGATAAACACTCTCATTTGTCGCCAATTGTCTTAAAAACTTACAAAATAGCCCACAATTGTGGGCTATTTGTATTACTAGTGATTTGTCTACTTCTTAAGCTAAGTCAAATCTATCTGCGTTCATGACTTTTACCCAAACTTTTGCAAAGTCTTGAACAAATTTTTGTAGTGCATCACTTTGTGCATAAACTTCAGCCAAAGCACGTAATTGTGAATTTGAACCAAACACAAGGTCTGTCACCGTGCCAGTCCATTTCACCTTGCCCGTTTTGCGATCGCGGCCTTCTATCACCTTACTGTCAGCGCTCGATTTTTGCCATTGAATGCTCATGTCTAATAAGTTAACAAAAAAGTCATTCGTCAACGTTTCAGGCACTTTGGTGAATACACCGTGCGAAGATTGTCCAATATTTGTATTAAGTACCCTCAAGCCGCCTACAAGCACTGTCATTTCTGGCGCGCTTAAATTGAGCAACTGCGCTTTATCCAATAACAACTCTGCAGTTGAGCCAGCCATGCCTTTTTTAACATAATTTCGAAAACCATCAGCAATCGGTTCTAGAACAGCAAAAGAGTCTATATCAGTCTGCTCTTGAGTAGCGTCATTACGGCCAGGTGTAAATGGCACTTTTACTGCAACTCCTGCTTTTTTGGCCGCTGCTTCAACTGCTGCACTTCCCGCTAATACAATCAAATCAGCCATGCTTATTTTCTTGCCACCAAGTTGATTTTTATTAAAATCTTGTTGGATAGATGATAATTTACTCAGTACTTTATCAAGTTCTGCTGGTTGATTAACTTCCCAATTTTTTTGCGGAGCCAAACGAATACGTGCACCATTTGCGCCACCGCGTTTATCTGAGCCTCTGAAAGTTGAAGCAGATGCCCACGCCGTGCTCACTAATTGCGAGATAGACAAGCCACTTGCTAATACTTGTTTCTTCAACATCGTAATATCATTCGCACTCACTAATTTGTAGTCAACGCTAGGAATCGGGTCTTGCCAGATTAGCTCAGTTTTTGGAACTAACGGACCAAGATAGCGTGCCACAGGCCCCATATCACGGTGGGTTAATTTAAACCAAGCACGCGCAAAAGCATCTGCAAATTCTTTTGGATTTTTATGAAAGCGTCGTGAAATTTTTTCGTACGCTGGGTCCATACGCAAAGCCAAATCGGCAGTTGTCATCATAGGCGCATGGCGCTTTTTAGTGTCATGCGCATCAGGCACTAAATTTGCCGCTGCTGGATCTTTTGGTGTCCATTGGTGCGCACCAGCGGGGCTTTTACTTAACACCCAATCAAAACCAAATAATGTATCAAAGTAGCCGTTATCCCATTGAATTGGGTTGGGTGTCCACGCACCTTCTATGCCACTGGTAATGGTATGTTCGGCTTTGCCTGTACCAAAGCTATTTTTCCAACCAAAGCCTTGTTCTTCAATATCGGCACCTTCAGGTTCGCGACCTAAATGGTTTTCTGGGCCAGCACCGTGTGCTTTACCAAAAGTGTGTCCGCCTGCCACTAATGCGACAGTTTCCTCGTCATTCATTGCCATACGTGCGAATGTTTCACGAATATCACGTGCTGAGGCAATTGGGTCAGGGTTGCCATTCGGACCTTGTGGATTCACGTAAATTAATCCCATTTGAACAGCGCCAAGCGGATTATCCAATTGACGATCGCCTTTGTAGCGTTCGTCACCCAACCATGTGCTTTCTGGGCCCCAATAGATTTCCTCTTCGGGTTCATAAATGTCGTCGCGACCGCCTGCAAAGCCATAAGTTTTTAAGCCCATTGAATCCAAAGCAACGGTCCCTGCTAACACAATTAAATCAGCCCAAGATAACTTGTTGCCGTATTTTTGTTTAATTGGCCATAACAAGCGGCGTGCTTTATCTAAGTTACCGTTATCTGGCCAACTGTTTAAAGGTGCAAATCGTTGCGCACCAGTGCCAGCGCCACCGCGGCCATCATTAATACGATAAGTGCCTGCAGCATGCCATGTCATGCGAACAAAAAATGGACCATAATGGCCATAATCGGCTGGCCACCAATCTTGTGAGTCTGTCATTAAGGCATGTAAATCTTTTACTACCGCTTTTAAATTGAGTTTTTTAAACTCTTTTGCGTAATCAAATGCTTCACCCATCGGGTTAGATGCTGAAGTTTGTTGATGTAATATTTTTATATTAAGTTGATTGGGCCACCAGTCTGCATTGCCGCGTGTACCAGCAATAGTATTTGGGCTTGCAGCACCCGAAAATGGGCATTTTGATTCAGTTGTCATGGATCTCTCTCCTAAAGTTAGTTTTGTAAATTATTGGCTTTGGGCGTAGCTCGCCATCAGGTCAATGAGTATTTTTAAATCTGATAATTCTTGGACAGTCTTGTTTAAAATTAGCTGTATAGTTTTAATCATAGTTTGCTCCTTAATAACATCATGTGCGATGTATGGATTGCATTCTAGATACCTACTTTTGATTTGTATAATTGTATGTTTTGATTAAGTTGATAAATAAAATTAATGGATGTATGATTAGTTTAACTAATTAATTGAACATTACATGAGCCTGACAGAGTTAAAATTTATTGTCGCTGTGGCCCAAGAGCGTAATTTTAGGCGTGCAGCAGAAAAATGCTTTGTGACACAACCAGCGTTGAGTTTGGCAATTAAAAAACTAGAAGATGAGCTCAATGTCATTATTTTTGAGCGCAGTCGTACCGATGTCACCATGACAGAAATTGGTGAAAAAATCGTAGAACAAGCAGAAAAAGTACTCGAAGAAGCTGCTCGTATTAAGCAATTAGCCGAGATGGGTAAAAATCAGCTCATCGGCACCTTTAAGTTGGGGATGATTCATTCTGTAGGCCCATATTTATTGCCAGAAATTATTCCAATTTTGCGTAAAATAACGCCAGATATGCCGCTAGAAGTAGAAGAAAACCTCACTGCCAATTTAGAAACACAGTTACGCAACGGCGTTATTGATGCTGCAGTCATTGCATTGCCTTTTGATGTACCCGGATTGCAATATCGTGTATTGTACGACGAAGAATTTGATGTGGTGGTGCCAAATCAACATCATTGGGCGCAACGTAAACACATCAAGCCAGAAGAGTTATCGGAAGAAAAAGTGCTTTTGCTTAACAGTGGTCACTGTTTTAGCAACCAAGTCACACAAGCTTGCCCAGAGCTTTCTCGTAAGGGCGAGATTCTGCAAGGTAATTCACTAGAAACCATACGTAATATGGTCGCTTCAAATCTAGGCATCACTGTATTGCCATGTTCAGCAACGGCTAAGCGCTATTATAATCCGCTTATCAAAGTGATCCCTTTCGTAAGTCCTGCGCCAACTAGGCGCATTGCTATTGCTTGGCGTAAGAGTTTCGTGCGATTAGAGGCGGTTGAAAAAATTGCAGATGCAATTACTTCTGTGGGTTCAGACTATATGAAACAAGTGCCTATTTAGGAAATTAATAAGAATAAAATTAAAAAAGCGCAACCTTAGTAAAGAAGCGCATAAATGAAAAAAGGCGCACAAGGCGCCTTTTATTAATAAGTAAAAAACTTATTATTTATTCATAACATACATTGTTACTTCAAAACCGAAACGCATTTCAGTAGCTGCTGGTGTTGTCCACATAATATTTCTCCAAAAGTTGTTTAATAAAATATAAGTACTACAAAATCTATGACGACTATTATGCCGAATATTTAAATATGTAGCCTATGTATCGTTATTAAAAGTATCTAATGAATTTCATTAGAAGCTTAAAAAATTAATAAACTAGTTGCACGCGATAACCAGCCACTGCTAAATCTTTTACATTAATCGCCA
>JAIYEJ010000032.1 GCA_027487055.1 Methylotenera sp.
GTTTTTTGAATGATTTCAACAACGAATGCCCTAATATTTAATTAGTAGGCAATTATATAAGCTAAATATTAAAGCCATTTATGCGCACGCCCAGAGGATTTAATAGCATTTTTAATATGACTTCGCTCCAAATTTTCGAGCGCATTCATATCAAATCGCCATTGCCAATTGCCGCCCATCGTGCCTGGCACATTCATTCGATGTTGACCATCTAAGCCCAAAATATCTTGCATAGGGATAATTGCCAGATTTGCCTTTGTATTGAATGCTAAATCTACCAACGCTTGAGGCATCACTGGCACATCATTTTCTAACAAGCGATGTAAATGCGTCTTTGCTCCTGCATCAAGTGTTTGATACCAACCTAGAGTAGTGTCGTTATCGTGCGTGCCAGTATACACCACACTATTTTCATCTATATTATCAGGTAAATACGGGTTATCATTATCTCCACCAAAAGCAAACTGTAGAATTTTCATCCCTGGTAAATGATACTTCTCTCGCAAAGCGTCAACCTCTTCGGTAATAATACCCAAGTCTTCTGCAACAAGTTGCATATCTGGAAAGCGCTTAACAATTGCATTTAACAATGCATCACCAGGCGCTTCTACCCATGCACCATTAATAGCGGTTTCCTCAGTTGCAGGAATTTCCCATGCCGCTTGTAAGCCTCTAAAATGATCGATACGTATCATGTCAAACAAACGTTGTTGCGTTCTTATGCGCGCTAACCACCATCGAAAACCATTGGCTTGCATCGCTTCCCAGTTGTAGTGCGGGTTACCCCATCGTTGACCAGTCGCTGAAAAGTAATCTGGTGGCACACCGGCTACAACTTCTGTATTTTTATTTGAATCTAACTTAAAAGCATGCGGTTGCGACCATACATCTGCACTATCAAAAGCTACAAAAATTGGAATATCACCAAACATGGCGATTCCTTTTTTATTAGCATAGGCTTTTAGATTCAACCATTGCCTAAAAAACAAAAACTGAGTAAATTTTATGACTGCTATTTCGTGCTCATATCGCACTTTTAATTTTTTAATCGCAACTGGCTGCTTATTTTTATAGGCTAAAGGCCATGTATTCCAACTGATATGTTTAAAGTGCTCTCTTAACACTAAAAACAAAGCAAAATCGCCCAACCAAGAAACATTCTCTTGGCAAAAAAACGTGAAGTCTTTTTGCAGTTTTGCGTTTTTTCCAAGCTTATAGCGTAAATAAGCGAGTTCTAAAAGCTCTTTTCTGTTTGTTTGTGGTTGAATTAGATCTTGTTTAGTTAATAAATGTTCATTCACTAAACTCGCTAGGCATATAAAAGCTGGATTGCCCGCATGCGCGCTTAAACATTGATAAGGTGAGCCATCATCATGTGGCATGTTAAGCGGCAAGGTTTGCCAAACGCTTGCGCCAATCTCGGCTAAAAAGTCTACAAAAAGAAAAGCACCAACACCTAAATCACCAGAGGGTAATGAGCTAATATGTAATAAAACACCTGCATGACGACCTATTTGATGATTTTTTTTTGGCATTTAATGTTTCTTTTGTATGATTTAAGTATTCATTATTTAGCGTTGCTAAATTATTCTTCTCCACCACGACGCATGGTGCCCGCATTTTCAGAATAGCCGCCACCTTTACTGATCGTTTTATTCAACACGCTGGGCACAGGCTCTTTTAATAAATGATAAAGATTGATTAAGTTGCGTCGATATAGCTTATCAAAGCTCGCCACACTATCTGATGAGTTGTAATCACCAAACCACCAAAACCAATCTGAGCCTTCGCATATCGCCAATTGACGTTCACATGCTGCTAATTGTTCTTGATTTAGACCTTTTTTATCAATGACCCGATCGTAAGTTTTTTTGGCTTCACACAGTAAATCCCAAGCTAAATTTTTATCAGTACTCCCTATCCATGTACTAAATGTTCCGTAAACCCAACTTCCGGCAGCTACTTTTGGCAATATTGGCGCTGTAATATTAAATTTAGTATTTGCTTTCGCGTGATACATATCCATAACATCGCTAGGCGTCGTCATTTGAATAGTTGGATGATTGGCAAGCGCTTCATACAATTCTTTTAAAAAGTAATAGCCGTTATATGGATAATATTCCCAAGCATTTTCACCATCTAAAATTACACTCACCACACTCGCATTTTTTGATTGATTAGCTGCTCCAATATCTTCTAATGATTTAACAAAATCATTTACGGCCTCTGTAGAGTGCATTTTTGAGTATTCAAACCCAATTTTGTCAGAAAGATGATCGTCCCTAAAAAAACACAGTAATTCATCTTTGCCATTGGTAATCGTGTAGGGTTGATACAGATATTCATTTTTGTCTGAAGTATTTAATTGTGATTTGGCAAGACTATTCGCCAAGACCCCCTGACCTGTTGCCGCCCACTTAACACCATTTTCAGCTAATAAAATTAAAGCATCATATGAGACCGCACCTTCTGCTGGCCACATGCCACGTGGCGTTACGCCAAAAAAATGCTTATGCGCTACATTTGCAGATGCCACATGCGCGATTGCACGCTCTCGTCCACCTTTATATTGAACATTCTTAGGCAAAGGCGCATAAGGCATTGCATCTAATGTTGATTTAAAATCTA
>JAIYEJ010000170.1 GCA_027487055.1 Methylotenera sp.
CCACGCCAAACACCAGTTAAACCTACCAGCTCTGGTAGTGGCACTGGTACAACAAGCGCTAAACCGCAACCTGCAACAAAAAGCTAGTTCAAAATAGCAACAACGCGTTTAATGTTAGAATAAGGGCTGATGCGAATCAGCCCTTATTTTTTTTGGCTTATTGTAATGACCCATTTTAAAATTTATCAGTATGCAATTTGATTGTGGAAAATTTCAACTCGATTTAACAAGTCCATGCGTGATGGGTATTGTGAATGTCACGCCAGACTCTTTTTCAGATGGTGGTAAATTTGCAACAAGCAATTTAGCGATTGCACATGCGCTTAAGTTGGTTGAAGAGGGGGCAGGTATTTTGGATATTGGTGGCGAATCTACGCGCCCAAATTCCACCCCTGTAAGCTTGCAAGAAGAACTTGACCGCGTTATTCCTGTAATAGAGGGCTTGGTTGGCCTAATCAACATTCCTATTTCGATTGATACTTATAAACCACAAGTGATGCAAGCTGCCATTGCAGCAGGAGCAAGCATTGTTAACGATGTACGTGCCTTGCAAGAAAATGGCGCACTAGAAATCGCAGCAGAATCAAATGTAGGTGTTTGTTTAATGCATATGCAAGGCAAGCCACAAACGATGCAGGTCAATCCTGAATATCAAAATGTTGTGAGTGAAGTGCAAGCCTTTCTAAAGGAACGGCTTCAAGCAAGTATCCATGCGGGTTGCAGAGCATCAAGAATTGTACTGGACCCGGGCTTTGGTTTTGGTAAAACCCGCGCACATAACATTACGCTTATACAACAGCTTGAGAGTTTTACATGTTTAGGTCAGCCGTTGTTGGTTGGGCTATCGCGTAAATCGGTTTTGGGGCAAATGACGGGTAACGATGTGGATGCAAGACTTTATGCAAGCGTTGCGGCTTCTGTGATTGCCGCCCAAAAAGGCGCTAAAATACTACGTGTGCATGATGTAAAAGCAACGGTTGAAGCGCTTAAGGTGGTTAGCGCTTTACAATAAATAATTCAAAAAAAGAACGACATGGGGAAATATGAGTAAACATTATTTTGGCACAGACGGCATACGTGGGCGCGTGGGCGAACCGCCCATCACGCCAGATTTTGTGATGCGTTTGGGTTATGCAGCAGGTCGCGTATTAGCTGCTAAGGGAGCTAATTTACCAGCTGGCGCCCGCCCAACGGTTCTGATTGGTAAAGACCCGCGTATCTCTGGATATATGCTAGAGGCCGCTCTAGAAGCGGGCTTAACAGCTGCAGGTGTTGATGCATTACTGACAGGCCCCATGCCAACACCTGCGGTTGCGTATCTTACGCGCGCGCTTCGTTTGCAAGCAGGTGTGGTTATTTCTGCATCTCATAACCCGTATTACGATAACGGTATTAAGTTTTTTTCTGCGGATGGCGCAAAGTTGCCCGATGATGTTGAGCATGCCATCGAAGCTGAGCTCGAAAAGCCAATGCAAGTCATGGAATCTTCCAAGTTAGGCAAAGCAAAACGATTAGATGATGCCGCAGGACGATATGTGGAGTTTTGCAAAAGTACCTTCCCCAATAACATGGATTTACGCGGTTTAAAAATAGTGCTCGATTGCGCACATGGTGCTACTTACCATGTTGCACCGCCGGTTTTTCATGAGTTAGGTGCAGAAGTGATTGCGATTGGCAACGAACCGAATGGTCTTAATATTAATCTGGATGTGGGTTCAACACATCCACAAGCCTTGCAGAAGGCTGTGGTAGCGCATCAAGCCGATTTAGGTATTGCCTTTGATGGCGATGGTGACCGTGTGTTGATGGTCGATGCAGAAGGGCGATTATTAGATGGCGACCAACTTTTATACATTATTGCATTGGGTTTATATGCCAAAGGCAAATTGAAAGGCGGAGTTGCGGGCACGCTCATGACTAACTTAGCGCTAGAACATGCGCTGCAAAAACATCAAATTCCATTTGCGCGCGCTAAGGTGGGCGATAGATACGTGCTGGAACTCTTGAATGAAAAAAACTGGAAACTGGGTGGTGAAAACTCTGGCCATATTTTAACGTTAGATAAGCACACCAGTGGTGACGCGATTATCGCAGCCTTACAAGTGCTACACGCTTTAAAACAAAGCGGCAAAACGCTCACGCAAATGTATGGAGAACTTGTACTTTATCCTCAAGTATTGATTAATGTGACGACTCAAAGCAAATTAGACTTAAGCCTAGCGCCAATACAAAGTGTTGTGACAAAAGCTGAAAAAACCTTAAACGGTGCAGGTCGTGTGCTACTGCGTGCTTCTGGCACAGAGCCCAAAATCCGTGTGATGGTTGAAGGCCAAGATGCAAAACTCGTAAAAAAAATTGCAGAAGAAATTGCAGAAGTGGTTAAAATCGCCGCGGGCTAATATAATGATTGTGTAATATTTGAAGTGATCATGATGGCGCGATAGCAAAGTGGTTATGCCACAGCTTGCAAAGCTGTGTACGCTAGTTCGAATCTGGCTCGCGCCTCCACCATTCCATTCATTACTTCTTGCTTTGCTTCAACCGTTAAAGTTTCTGGAGTAAACGAGCTACCTGTTTATAGTTTAAAGTTAACCCAATATAAATGAACATCTCTGATTTAGTAGGCTATTTTTCTGCTTTTTTAACAACAGTTGCTTTTATCCCGCAGGCTTATCACTCTTGGAAGACGCGCGATTTATCAGGTGTTTCGCTGCCTATGTATAGTATTTTTAGTGCTGGTGTAGCGGGTTGGCTGGTTTACGGTTTAATGATTGCAAGTTGGCCAATTGTTATTGCCAATACCATTACTTTTGTACTTTCTTGCGTTGTGCTTTGGCTTAAGTTAAAACATCGCTAGTGCTTTTATTTCTATACGAGCCCATATGGATATTGGCTTACAGCGCATTTGATTTGGTTATAGTTGCGACTTAAAACGATATAAACTATTATTTTCAAACACTTACGTCAAAAAATCTTCATATTACGTTAATCTAACTGTAACTTCTCACTGCAATACTTAAACCATGAAATATTGTATTCAAGTATTTTTATGTGGGGATTATGAGCATGAATAAAATGTTAAGTCGCATGCAAGCCATAGATAGCGCAGTCTGCGTTACTGTGAGTCACACTGGCCATTATCGCTTAGTCCGCAATTGGTTTCGCCTGATTAGCCGCCTTGGTGATGGTGTATTTTGGTATGTACTTATGCTCGCAATTTTAGCCACCCAACAAGCAGATGGTATTAAGCCGGTGTTACACATGTTAGCTGCAGGCTTAACAGGTACGTTGATTTATAAATGGTTAAAGCAAAAAACACTACGCCCAAGACCTTATCAGGTGCGTCAAGATGTATTTATGTCTGGCAAGCCGCTCGATCATTTTAGTTTCCCCTCTGGGCACACGCTTCACGCGGTCGCATTTGGTTTGGTTGCCCTTTTTTATTTTCCACTATTAGCGTTTGTATTAATGCCATTTATGGTCATGGTTGCTATTTCTCGCGTTGTATTAGGATTGCACTACCCTAGTGATGTATTTGCAGGCGCTGGCATTGGTTATATGATTGCGCTTGCCTCAATAAACCTTGTAACTATTTACTAGGTTTTAATAAACCTAATCTATAAAAATAGTAGCAAAGCTATTTGCTAGCTACATTTCAAGTTTCTGACTAGCGTGATAATAATCAACAGGATGCAAAATTCGCAGACGTAAATCACCCAGGCACTGTGAGCGCCATTCAATTAATTCGCTCGCACTTAAATGATGTAATTCAGGTTGCCATTTTGGTCTTGCGCCTTCAAGCGCATTAGTAAAGTGCGATAAAGCATGCTCTGTTTTCGTTAAATAGTAATTGAGGTTGTTAATAAACTCTGCATCACGCACTTTAAGCCCCCACAATAGTAATGGCGATATTGGGCTAAATCTAAGTAATCTATCTAAATTTGCTAGGCGTGTTAAGTTTGATTTGACTAATTTAGGATGTAATTTGAAGCGTGGCGCCACAAAATGTGTGAGTTCTTTGATATGGCTTTTAATTAAGCGATGCGGAGGGTCAATTACATGTTTTGCGATATGCCCATCCATTGCCCATTCGGATGCGATGTGCGTCACAATCGTTTTGTTGAGCCACTTGGCTTCATGCGCTGGCACAAAGTGATTATGTGCGATTACATCAACATATAAATGGCTAGCGTAACCAACTGCCATGGCAAGTTCTTCATCTGTTTCGGCTGAGGCAATCATTTGCTCTGAAATGTGCCATTGATGCGTAGTGCTAAACGATTTTGAAATTACTGCTAAATCAGGTAAACATGCACCAGCAAGTACTAGTTTAGGAAAACGCTTGATTGCCTGCTGAATTTTTGGGTCAAGTAATGGTGTTGCCATTAATAGGTATTGTGAAAAATAAATATGGGTAAATAATCCCCAAGCATTTGAATCTGCTGCATACAAGCAAATGGGAATTGCCCACAACGCTTTGATATAAAAGGCTTTTAACATATTGCGTACTTTTACATGTTAACGTTAAGTTAATATTAAAATTCAATGACATTTTAATGAAAATTTTGTACTAAAAAGTCACTAAACCGTCACATTGAATCGCTAATATTTGCTTAATTAAATAAGGCTAACTTTATGAATATATTACTTATTTCAGACGTTTACTTCCCAAGAGTGAATGGCGTTTCAACCTCGGTAAGAACATTTACCGAGCAATTGCAAAAGCAGGGACATACTGTGCATTTAATTGCACCAGACTACGGGGTCGAAACGGAAGATGAGGCCTGGATTAGTCGCGTGCCAGCTCGAAAAATATTTTTTGACCCTGAAGATTATTTGATGAAATATAGTGAAGTCATCAAACTTTTATCCGTATTAAAAGAAAAGAAATTTGACCTAATTCATATCCATACACCATTTATTGCGCATTATGCAGGGCTTAAGTTGGCTCAAGCCTTAGAAATTCCTGTTGTAGAAACTTACCACACTTTTTTTGAAGATTATCTGCATCATTATCTTCCTTGGATTCCAAAAACGATTGCGCGTGGTCTGGCGAGGCAAATTTCTAAAAAACAATGTAATCAAGTTGATGCAATTGTTGCGCCATCTCAACCAATGCTAGATGTGCTGCGTAGTTATGGCGTTACGGCAGAAGCCGAGGTAATTGCCACTGGTTTGCAAGATAATAGTTTTGCTAAGGCAGATGGAAATGTATTCAGAAATAAATATGGCATTACGATTGATCGGCCCATGATGTTATACGTCGGGCGTGTGGCATTTGAGAAAAATATCGATTTTTTGTTAGAAGTTACACAAAAAGTGATTCAAAAAAAGCCAGATATTTTGATGGTGATTACTGGTGAAGGCCCAGCAGAAAAAAGTTTACATGCAAAAGCCCGCGCCCTGGGTATCGAAAATAGTGTGCAGTTTATTGGTTATTTGGACCGTAATACAGAGTTAAATGCGTGTTATCAATCAGCAGACATATTTGTATTTGCATCTAAAAGCGAGACACAAGGTTTGGTGTTATTAGAGGCGATGGCGCAAGGCACACCTGTAGTAGCGATTGCAGAGCTGGGAACTGCGTCTATATTGATTGAGGGTCAAGGCGCGAGAATTGCCACTGACAATGTGACTGAGTTTGCAGATAAAGTGCACGGTTTAATTACGCAACCTAAAGTACGCAAGCAATTAGGTATTGCAGGTAAGGCGTATGCATCAAGCTTGTGGTCAGCTGGTGCTAAAGCAGAGCAGATGGTCTATTTTTATCAGGACTTAATTATAAAAAAGAAATTAAAGAAGTCTGAATCTACTATGCAAGTACAAGTACAAGCATAGCAAATTCAAACAATGCAAGTTAGCTAGTTGCTTCTTGTTCCATTTCTTCCATGGTGACATGGCGGACATCTTTGCCCTTAACCATATATACAACATATTCAGAAATATTTTTTGCGTGGTCACCAATACGTTCAACTGCTTTTGCTACAAATAAAACTTCAAGCGAGATAGAAATTGTACGTGGATCTTCTAGCATGAAAGTAATTAATTGGCGAATTGCAGCTTGATATTGTTCATCAACTTCTTCATCCATATGTGCAATTTCAATCACTTTTGTCGCATCAGAGCGTGCAAAAGCATCTAGCGCCATATGTAACATATCGCGAGCAGAATTTGCCATTGCTTTAATTTCAACAAAGCGTGGTGTTAACTTTTGATTGCTTTCAGCGGCCTTTAGTGCAAAGCGCGCGACTTTAGTCGCTTCATCACCAATTCGCTCAAGATCGGTGATGGTTTTAATCATCATCAATACCATACGTAAATCACCTGCAGCAGGTTGGCGACGCGCGATAATACGGCTGCAGTCTTCGTCCACTTGCACTTCTAATGCATTCACCATGTGATCTTTTTTAATCACGTTCTTGGCAAGTTTGATGTTTGTGCCTGTCAGCGCATCAAGGGCATCAACTATTTGTTGCTCAACTAAAGCACCCATTTCTAGCACTTTTGCACGCACTGCCTCTAATTCGGCATCGTACTGTCTAAAAATATGTTCAGATTGCTGCATTGATAAATCCTTTCAGTTAGCCAAATTGGCCTGTGATTTAATCTTCAGTCTCTTTACGGCTAGGGCGGGTAAATATTGTATTTGTATCATCATATTCCATCAACTCGCCTAAATACATATAAGCAGTGTAATCAGATACGCGCGCAGCTTGTTGCATATTGTGCGTGACCACTAAGATAGTGAGTTTGTTTTTTAACTCACACATCAATTCTTCAATATTTGCAGTTGCAATTGGGTCAAGCGCAGAGGTTGGCTCGTCGAACAGCATAATTTCAGGCTCTGTAGCAAGTGCGCGCGCAATACATAAGCGTTGCTGCTGACCGCCTGATAAATTAAAAGCGAGTTCATGTAAGCGATCTTTAACTTCATTCCATATTGCAGCACCTTTAAGTGCTTCTTCGACTTTGTCATCCAGAGCACGCTTATTGCTTTCTCCACGTACACGTAAGCCATATGCTACATTTTCAAAAATTGATTTTGGAAATGGATTTGGTTTTTGAAATACCATGCTAATACGCATACGCACTTCAATAGGGTCTACACTGTCTCCTAAAATATTGGTGTTATCCGGATGCATGACGATTTCACCTTGGTATTTATTTCCAGGGTACAAATCATGCATACGATTAAAACAACGTAGAAAAGTAGATTTACCGCAACCTGAAGGACCAATGAGTGCGGTGATTTTATTTTCATATAATGGCATTGTCACACTTTTAAGCGCTTGTTTGCCATCCGCATAAAAAAAGTTAAGGTTTTTTGATTCTGCCTTAAGTGCAGTAGTATCGTTATTCATAAGTTTAGATCCAGTATTTTACCATTTAATATTTTTGCGAATTTTGTATCGTAAATAAATTGCAGTACCGTTCATCAGTAGTGTGATGATGATAATTAATGCACCTGTTGCAGCCGCATTAATATGAAACGCGTGATCTGGACGTGAAAGCCAGTTAAACATTTGAATTGGCAACACGGTAAAGCCAGAACTTAACCACTCAAAATTAATAAAAGGTGCGGTTTCTGTAATAGGTGTGGGAGGTAAAAACGCAATAAAAGTGAGTGCGCCAATCGTGATAATTGGGGCGGTTTCGCCCAAGGCGCGAGCCATACCAATAATGATACCAGTTAAAATACCGCCATAAGAGTATTTTAAAACATGGTTATAAACTACCTGCCATTTTGTTGCTCCTACTGCATAAGCTGCTTCACGTATCGCAATAGGTATTGCGCGTATAGACTCACGTGTGGAAACAATCACAATTGGCAAAATTAATAAACCTAATGTTAAGCCAGCGGTCAGTATGCTTTGACCTAAATCTAGAATATACACAAACAAACCTAATGCAAGTAGGCCGTAAATGATTGAAGGAACGCCTGCCAAATTAGTAACATTGATTTCTATGATGTCGGAAAACCAATTCTTTGGTGCATATTCCTCAAGATATAAGCCAGCTGCAACCCCCATTGGTACGGCGACTATAAAAGTTACTAACATCACTAATACAGACCCCACCCATGCTGAGAGTAAGCCTGCACGTGCAGCTCGGCGAGAAGGGAATTCAGAAAAAAAGTCTAAATTAAAGCGCTGATAGCCATCCATTACCAAATCTGTAAAAAGCGTTAGCAGAGTAAGTAATGCAAGCGTTAATGCCAGCAAACCAACTAAAGAGAAAATATAGTCATTAAGCTTGTGGCGCTTAATCATCGCCCGAACCTCATCAAGGTCTTTAATTACAGACGCTTTTGGCGTTATTTGAGTGCTATTAGAATCAGAAGTCATATTTTTGCTCAATTTTAAAAGGAGATATTAATATTGCTCGCGATACTTACTACGGACCATATGCCCAATAATATTAAAACATAAGGTCATTGCCATTAAAACAAGACCTGCGGCAAAAATACTTTGGTAACCAATACTGCCATGCGGTAAATCGCCCATGGCAACTTGAACAATATAAGCAGTAATCGTTGCAGCACTTTCCATAGGGTTAAAGCTAACAATAGGTTGTTGGCCTGCAGCTACAGCCACCACCATTGTTTCACCGACGGCACGTGAGATACCCAAAATGTAAGCTGCAACAATGCCGGATATCGCTGCAGGCGTCACTACGCGAACCGCAGTTTGAAAGCGCGTTGCGCCCATGGCATAACTGCCTTCACGCATGCTCATTGGCACGGCACGCATAGCGTCTTCAGCCACCGATGCAATATATGGCACAATCATAATGCCCATGACAATGCCTGCGCTTAGCATGTTAAAGCCTGGCAATTCAGGAAATATTTTTTGCAAGATGGGAGTTAAAAATAATAGTGCAAAGTATCCAAAAACAATGGTTGGCACCCCAACTAACAACTCTAAAATTGGCTTAACAATTTCACGTGTTCTATGCCCTGCAAATTCAGATAAATAAATGGCTGTAATTGTACCGATGGGTATTGCAACAGCAAGGGCTATAGCTGAGGTGGTAAGCGTACCAGATATTAAAGGTAAAATACCGTAATGTGCGTCTTCGAATAATGGTGTCCATTGGGTATCTGTAAAAAAATCAACCAAAGAGACTGTTTTAAAAAAACTTAGTGATTCATATAGCAAAATAGCAACAATAGATAATGTGGTTGCAACTGCGGATAAAGCCGCTAACATTAAAATGAACTCAATGATGCGTTCTTTAATATTTCGACGAACGTTTTTGGCTAAGCGCGCACTGACGTTCAGATTGAGTGATTTTTCTTGTTCCATAGTCGCTGTATTCATAATTAATCTAACTCACATTTTGGGGCAAAAAAAACTAATCAAAAGCGCAAAAAAAACAATTTAGTGTCTCTTTTTGCGCTTTATCTCTTAATTAATGGTTCGAAATAACCTTCGAACCATTACCTACCTTTTACAAATTTATTAATGTAACTAGTTAATTCTGCTTAGTAAATCTGTAATTTTAATACCAACTTCACTTTTGCCACCAAAGCCAGTACCAGGTTTCATCGCTTTGAAATGTGCTTTTACAGCGTCATAGTCTTCTGTTGGTAATGGTACATATTTTACTTCTTTAACTAGTTCTGGTGCGTTATCTAAGTAGAAGTTAACAAATGCTTTAACCTCTGGTTTAAATGCTGCAGCAGTTGCATTCACATAAATAAATAATGGACGTGATAAAGGGATATACTTACCATTTTTTACAGATTCAAATGTTGGTTCTACAGCTGGCGCCCCCGCTTTAGCAGAGACTGGTAATGCGCGTATTTTATCTTTATTTTCTTCGTAGTATGCAAGCCCAAAATATCCCATACCGCCTTCATTACCAGATACACCTTGAACTAAAACATTGTCATCTTCAGAAGGTGTGTAGTCTGTACGGTGTGATTTTGCTTTGCCGTTAATTGCCTCACTAAAGTAGTCAAATGTGCCAGATGCAGTACCTGGACCATATAAGCTTAATTTTTTATCAGGGTAGGCTGGGTTAACTTCTTTCCAGTTTTTAACGGTTGAGCCAGGACCCCAGATTTTTTTCAATTCTTCAACTGTAATGCTTTTAGCCCAATTGTTTTTGTCATTCACTACAACAGTCAAACCATCAAATGCTACAGGTAGCTCAATGTATTGAACGCCTGCTTCTTTACAGGCATCGATCTCTTTTTGTAAGATTGGACGTGATGCATTCGAGATATCAGTTTCGCCACGGCAGAATTTTTTAAAGCCACCGCCAGTACCAGACTCACCAACCGTTACTTTTGTTTTTGTCTTAATTTGAAACTCTTCTGCAATCGCTTCTGTAATTGGGTACACGGTACTTGAACCATCAATTTTGATGATTTTTTCTGCAGCAACTGTTGGTTGAACGGTAAACGCTGCTGAAATAATAGCCGCTAGCGCTAATGATTTTACAATCTTAGTTTGCATTCAAATCTCCATAATAATAAATAACAGGTTATTCTGTAGTCACGATAACGTTTAATTGTTAAAGCTGTCTACATTAGTTGATGAAGATTATGAGAAAATTATGTGACAATAATGTGACAAATACCCAGTATTGTATATTTAAATTGATAAGGCAATAAGTTTGGTTAAAATATCGTTCTAATTTTATTACGCGCCTAGGAGAGTTAAGTATGACATCAGATTCAACAGGTTTAGCAGCCACTGGAAAAATTAGCACTTTTGAGCGTAATCTTACTTGGTGGGTATTAGCATGCATTGTTATTGGCATTGGTTTAGGCAAAATCAGCCCGCAAGTTTTTGAAACAATAGGTAACATTAAGTTAGCAGAAGTTAATTTGGTGGTTGCTGTTTTGATTTGGTTAATGATTATCCCCATGTTGTTAAAAATTGACTTTGCAGCCATGGGTGAGGTTTTTAATCACGCTAAAGGCATAGCTGTAACATTATTTATTAACTGGCTGGTTAAGCCTTTCTCAATGGCTTTGCTAGCTTGGATATTTATTCGTCATTTGTTTGCAGATATGCTGCCTGCGAATCAAATAGATAGTTATATTGCAGGGCTAATTTTACTTGCTGCTGCGCCATGCACCGCAATGGTGTTTGTATGGAGTAACTTATGCAACGGCGAACCTAAATTTACACTTTCACAAGTGGCGATCAATGACTTGATTATGCTTTTTGCTTTTGCACCTATAGTAGCATTATTGCTAGGCTTATCAAGCATTGTAGTACCATGGAACACGCTATTTATTTCTGTCGTGTTGTTTATTGTTGTGCCTGTAGTAATCAGTCAGGTATTTAGAAAGTATTTATTGCGAAAGGGCAATCCAGATGCGTTTAATGCTGCACTAAAGACAGTGCAGCCGCTTTCATTAAGCGCTTTGTTAATCACGCTAGTATTATTGTTTGCATTTCAAGGTGAGCAAATTTTAAATCAACCTTTTATTATTGCTTTGCTTGCGGTACCGATTTTGATTCAAGTGTATTTCAATTCACTGCTAGCATATTGGCTTAATAAAAAATTAAAAGTCGCGCATTGTGTAGCAGGTCCATCTGCCTTAATCGGGGCATCAAACTTTTTTGAGTTGGCTGTTGCTACTGCCATTGCGCTGTTTGGATTTAACTCAGGCGCAGCATTAGCAACCGTAGTTGGTGTGCTGATTGAAGTGCCAGTCATGTTGTCGATAGTCGCAATTGTGAATCGCAGCAAAACTTGGTATGAATTGAATTGAAAAAATGTAAACTAAAAGTAAAATTAATATCATGAATATCTTATTTTTATGTACGGGCAATTCTTGCCGTTCCATTTTAGCAGAAGCCACTTTTAACCATTTAGCGCCATCCAATATGCGCGCCATGAGTGCGGGTAGCAAACCGACGGGGGTAGTGCATCCGCGCTCAATTGCTTTACTCAAAAGCAAAGGCATCGCGACGGATGGCTATTTTAGTAAATCTTGGGACAATTTACCCAATGTGCCTGATATTGTTGTGACGGTTTGTGGCAACGCCGCAGGTGAAACTTGCCCAGCCTATTTGGGCAATGTGGTGCGTACGCATTGGGGTGTAGATGATCCTGCAAAAGCCACAGGCACTGATGCAGAAATCAACGCGAGTTTTGAGTTGGTTTATGCTATTTTGCATAAGCGGATAGAAGCTTTTTTAGCATTATTACAAAACGAATTGGTAATTGATAAAGCCAAACTAAAAAGCGAGCTTGATAAAATTGGGCAAATCATCTGATCATAGTGCTTAGGAATTTACGCTAAGATTTAATGGCGAAGTGATTGCTGTATAATCACGCTTTTGATTCAAAAGTTGCTACCATGGAAGCCGAACAACTCAACCAAATTGCCAATCGTATTGCTGATTTAAGCGCGCGCAACCACGCTCTTCGGGGGTATCTTTGACTTTGAAAACAAAGCGCAAAAGCTAGAAGAAGTGAATGGGTTATTAGAAGACCCAAAAGTGTGGGATAACGCCGAGAAAGCCCAAAAACTAGGTAAAGAAAAACGCACCCTAGAGCTTGTTGTACATAATCTGCAAAATTTAGAATCCAGCATTAAAGATAGTCAAGAGCTTTTTGAAATGGCGCGCGAAGAAGCTGACGATGACACGCTGTTAAGTGTGGATGCTGATACCAAAGGAATTGAGCAACAAATTGCAGACATGGAATTTAAGCGCATGTTCTCTGGCGAGCTAGATGGCGCTAACTGCTTTATCGAGTTTCAATCGGGCTCTGGCGGCACTGAAGCGCAAGATTGGGCAGCCATGTTGCTCCGTATGTATCTGCGTTACTGCGAGCGCAAAGGCTTTAAAGTAGAAGTGCTAGAAGAATCTGATGGTGACGTGGCTGGCATCAAAGGCGCGTCAGTGAAGGTTTCTGGCGATTATGCTTATGGCACGTTACGCACAGAAAATGGCGTACATCGATTGGTGCGAAAGTCCCCGTTCGATAGCAACGCCAAACGCCACACTTCGTTCGCCAGCGTGCAGATTTTCCCAGAAGTGGATGATAGTATTCAAATCGATATTAACCCTGCAGATTTGCGCATCGATACGTATCGCGCCAGTGGTGCGGGTGGTCAGCACATTAATAAGACCGATTCTGCTGTGCGCATTACTCACTTACCAACGAACGTTGTGGTGCAATGTCAAAACGACAGAAGCCAGCACCGCAACCGCGAAGAAGCCATGAATATGCTCAAAGGTGCGCTCTACAATTTAGAACTCAATAAGCGCAATGCCGACAAACAGGCGATTGAGGATGCAAAAACCGATATTGGCTGGGGGCATCAAATTCGTAGTTATGTGCTCGACCAAGGCCGCATTAAAGATTTGCGCACCAATGTAGAAATCGGCAATACGCAAGGCGTGTTAGATGGCGATTTGGACCCGTTTATTATGGAAAGTTTAAAGCAGGGCGTGTAATTAATTTAAGCTGTACCACCTAAAAATGGCCATTAACAAAGAATTTATTAGCTAAATTGGATGTTTATACGTTAAACCTTTATGTTTGTTTGGTTTAGCATTTTAAATATAAAGATAGTCAATTTCCTGTAAATTTATAGATTTGAAATTTGAGCATGTTAAACTTGTTATCCATTTAGTATGTGTAAGGAGATATATTAGTATGTGTAAGGAGATATATCATGCTTGCTGTAAGATTAGAACACGCAATTGAAGCCGAACTAACCAAGCTTGCGCTAGAAACTGGCCGAAGCAAAAGCTATTACGTGAAAGAGGCTTTGGCGGGATATTTGCTCGACCGTGCGGATTATTTGCGCGCAATTGCTGCCTCAGAAAAACAAGAGCCACGCACTAGTCTTGCCGATGTATGATCTGAGCTTGGTTTAGAGCGCTAATGGTTTGGCGCATAGAGTTTTTGGCTACTGCAAAACATGAGCTTAAAAAACTAGATAAGCGCTGGCAGATCGCAATTTCAGATTATTTAGAAGATGAAATTGCAGGCTTAGAAAGTCCACGAAGTCGCGGCAAAGCGCTGGTGGGTGAAAAGCAAGGACTTTGGCGTTATCGCGTTACAGATTACCGTATTGTATGCGAAATTCAAGATGTCGAATTGGTGATAGTAGGAATTACTATTGGGCATCACAAAAATGTTTATGAATAGTTATTAAGTAGTGTTAAAGAGAGCAATATGAACGACGAAAACTTACCACCAATAGACGAAAACCATGTCATTGCCGAGCGCCGTGAAAAGCTCAAAGCGATTCGTGAGTCCACAAATGGCGTGGCTTTTCCAAATGATTTTAAACCGCAACATAAAGCATCTGAACTGCATGCGCAATATGGAGCGCTAGACAAAGAAGCGCTAGACCCTCAAAATATCCCAGCTACTGTGGCTGGTCGCATGATGCTCAAGCGCGTGATGGGTAAAGCTAGCTTTGCGACAATTCAAGATGCAACAGGCCGTATTCAACTGTATATTGCGCGTGATGAAATTGGCGAGGAGCTTTACGAAAGCTTTAAACATTGGGATATGGGCGATATTGTGGGCGCCACAGGCCGTTTGATGAAAACCAAAACGGGCGAACTCTCGATTCATGTGAGCGAGATTAAATTGTTGACAAAATCGCTACGACCATTGCCAGAAAAATTTCATGGCTTGACTGATCAAGAGGTGAAATATCGCCAGCGCTATGTCGATTTAATTGTGAATGAAGAAACGCGCGATACCTTTAAAGCACGTAGCAAGGTGGTGTCCGCGATACGTAACTTTATGGTTCAAAATGAATTTTTAGAAGTCGAAACACCGATGTTGCACCCCATTCCTGGTGGTGCATCGGCAAAGCCATTTATCACACACCATAATGCGCTTGATATGCAAATGTTTATGCGTATCGCGCCAGAGTTGTATTTAAAACGCTTGGTAGTGGGCGGCTTTGAGCGCGTGTTTGAAGTCAACCGTAACTTCAGAAACGAAGGCTTAAGCGTACGCCATAACCCAGAATTTACCATGATGGAGTTTTATGCTGCCTACACCGATTACCAATGGTTGATGACGTTTACCGAAAACTGTATTCGCGCTGCCGCCATAGCTGCACGAGGAACGGCCGTGCTGAGTTACGATGGCAAAGAGGTTGATTTAAGCAAGCCTTTTGAGCGTTTAACCATTGTCGGTGCGATTCAAAAATACGCACCGCAATATACGCTTGAACAGCTAAACGATGCCGCGTTTTTACGTGCAGAGATTTTAAAACACGGTACTAAACCGTTTGACCACGCGGGTTTGGGTGCCTTGCAGTTGGCCTTGTTTGAAGAAACAGCTGAAGCGCAATTGTGGCAACCGACTTATATTATCGATTATCCAGTGGAGGTGTCGCCGCTGGCGCGCGCCTCAGATAAAAATCCAGAAATCACCGAGCGTTTTGAACTTTTTATCACAGGTCGCGAAGTAGCCAACGGCTTTAGTGAGTTAAACGATGCTGAAGATCAAGCCGCGCGTTTTCACGCACAGATGAAAGCCAAAGAAGCGGGTGATGCTGAGGCGATGTACTACGATGCAGATTTTATCCGTGCGCTAGAGTACGGCATGCCACCTACTGGTGGTTGTGGTATTGGCATCGACCGCTTGGTGATGTTGATTACTGATAGCCCAAGTATTCGCGATGTGATTTTGTTCCCACATATGCGTGCTGAGGCGTAATACTTAACGCTAAATTAACCTTAAAATATTGAAGTGTTTGAGTTGTTAAGTATTGTTTAGCTTAACTGTTGCTATATCAATAACCGTCTTGTTACAAAGGCGGTTTTTTTATTGTTGTATTTTTGCGACACTATGACTAAAAATAGGCTTTTGTCATCAAATTGTCATATAAGCCACACAGAATGCACCTGTTAAAAATCTCAGCATTAATTTTTTTTAAATAGAGGACATAATGAAGATAAAGTTACGAAATTTGGTAGCACTTGCGCTGGCAAGCTCATTTGTATTTGGTTATAGCACTGCGCAAGCAGATTCTACTGTTGATATTGTAAATGCTTTGGTTTCAAAAGGCGTTTTAACAGAAGAGGAAGGTGCCTTGCTGATTAAGGGCCATGATGGCGAAATTGAAGGCCAAAAGAAAAAAGAAAAAAAATCATGGACTAATAGTATTAAATTAAATGGGTATGTTCAAAACCGCGTTACTCAAATGACAGGTGGAGACGACGGTGTTGTATTATGGCCAGATCCGTCAGTTGGTGATGAAGATTCAGGCGCTGGTCGCGGTCAAAACTTTAGAATCCGTCGGGCTCGTATTATTTTCTCTGGCCAAGTAGGTGACCATTTGGGTTTCTATATTCAGCCAGATTTTGCAAGTCAAGGTGCGAACTTGGCTCAATTGCGTGATGCATACGGTGATATTTTTATTGATAAAAATAAAGTACACCGCATTCGCGTTGGTCAATCTAAAGTGCCATATGGGTATGAAAACTTACAATCATCTTCCAACCGTTTAGCGTTAGATCGTCACGACGCAATGAACAGTGCTGTGCGCGATGAGCGAGATACAGGGGCTTTTTACTATTACACTCCAACGAGAGTTCAAGACTTATTTAAAGAGATTGCGGATGCGAATCTTAAGCATTCTGGTAATTATGGTATGTTTGCCTTAGGTGCCTACATGGGCCAAGGCGCAAACCAAGATGACCTTAATGGTAATTACCATGTTGTTTCTCGCTTTACTTACCCATGGAAAACAGAATCTGGTCAAATTTATGAAGTGGGTATTCAGGGTTACTCTGGCAGGTTTGTTAGAAGTAATAGTGGTGCCAACTCTGCTACTAACGCATACCGTGTAAAAAATGCGGCGGGAGTAGCTGCTGATGTTACAGCTCCAACTGTTGATCCAAGCAACCGTAAAAACGGATCTACTACAACTGGTGAGTTTGAAGATGAGCGAGTCGCCGTTAGTTTTCGTATGTACCCACAACCATGGGGTTTAGAGGGTGAATGGACCTGGGGTACTTCACCTGGCTTAGATCAGAACGCCGGCCCAGTTGTTGGTGGCCGAAGATCAGGTGTAATCAAAGATCGATCGTTGCATGGTGGCTACGTTCAGGCTTCATATTTTGCGAAAGATGTTCACTTCATGAATATGGACTTTGGTAATGTAAATCCATTTGTGAAGTGGCAATATTACGATGGTTTTAATAAAGCTGAAACAAATGCGCCTGCAAACCAAGTCAATGACTGGGAATTTGGTATTGAGTGGCAAATTGCGCCTGAAGTTGAATTAACCACCGAATACCATCATATGAAACGTACAAATATAACTACAAGTGGTTTGTATAACTCTAGAAATGGATCATATCAAACATTTGATGCAGAAGCGTTACGCGTGCAATTGCAATATAACTTCTTCTAATTTTGCGGTAGTTGATCACCTTAATTAGATAAATAAAGCTTCTTAAGCAGATTTATTTGTAACACACATTAAATTAATTTATTAAATCTTAAAAGTGATTAAAGTAAAAAAGCCCTGCCTTGGTGGGGCTTTTTTATTGATTTTAGCTATCTAAGATAATCTCAGAACGCTTTAATATATAAAGAAATTGTCATGCTGTGCGCTACAATGTCATCTCTAAAATAAATCAATACTCATCATTTTCATGATAAAAAAATTCATATACACTTTTCTAGGAGTAGCTCCGATATTGGCTTGCACGGTAAATGCTGAATCGATTGAAGATGGTCGTTTTTGGTTTAATGTCAATGCCACAGGCCCTACGGCGTTAGAGAATCTGCGTTGGTACGCCGAGTTGCAACCGCGTTGGCGCTATGAAGGTGAGCAGCTTGACCAAGTGCTTTTGCGCCCTGCGCTGTCTTATGCTCTGAATAAGCAAGCCAGTGTGTGGCTTGGCTACGCATTCGTGGTGACTCACCCGGATGGAAAGCCATCGTTTGATGAGCATCGTTATTGGCAGCAGTTTTTATATAATTTCATGCCGATTCATTCGCTAAATATTCAAAGTCGCACCCGTTTAGAGCAACGTTACATTGAAGACTCAAGTGACACAGGGCACAAGCTACGCCAGATGTTTCGATTTACGTTACCAAGCC
>JAIYEJ010000012.1 GCA_027487055.1 Methylotenera sp.
ACAGCCTTTAAAAAATTCAAGTATTAAGAAATTAGCACATAAATCCGCTGTTGCAAGAAACATACACTAAGTAATTTGACGTATATGCGCTCTTCTTTGTTGTCGTTAATCTCACACCTATCAAGTTAAAGGCTTGAACTGCCTTGCATATAGCCTAGTTGGCGGAATGCTTTTCAGTTAGCGAAACGCAGTATTTTTTTAATTATATTTTAAAAAGGAGTAAGAAAATGAGTTTTAAGCTTAAAAAAAGCCTCACGATGATATCGCTTGCTGTAGCTTCTGCGCTACCAGCCATGTCTGCAAATGCAGGTGCCACCATTACGTTTGGAGAAGATAAATCTATTAGCGTTGGTTTTGGTTTTATTACCAGCTACAGCACAGTAGAAGATGCGGCTGCAGATGGTGATCGTTCGAATGACTTTTCATTAAACAGTGCGCGTTTATATGTATCTGGTTCAATGAATAAATATATCAAAGGTATGTTGAACACTGAACGTTCTGGCGGTGGAAATGGTAACTGGGAAGTGATTGATGCTAACGTGCAATTTCAATTAACACCCGAAGTTGCAATTTGGGCAGGTCGATTCTTGTCCCCAAGTGACCGTGCAAATATGGCAGGTCCATATTACTCATCTGGCGGTGGTGGTGGTTATTGGGCGAATATTTCATCACGTTACGGTTGGAATGGTGGTGTGATTGGTCGTGATGAAGGTGTGGCAATTGTAGGTAGTTTCTTAGAAGACAAACTAGCTGTGTCATTTGGTGCATTTGAAGGAAATAATATATTTAGATTTAGTGGCGTTGGTGCACAATCTCAATCGAGTGCAGCTGCAACAGCTTTAGGTGCTGAAGATAATTTAATGTATGCAGGACGTGTACAACTAGATTTATGGGATGCAGAACCAGGTTACTACGGTACAGGTAATTACTTCGGTGCTAAAGATATTCTCGCAATAGGTATTGCTGGAAGACAAAAAGCAGATGGGGCTTTATCTACTACAGCTGTAGGTGATTACTCTTCATACAGTATTGATTTCTTGTTGGAAAAGAAAAATGTAGGTCCAGGCACACTTTCCCTTGAAGCGGCTTACTACGATTACGATACTGATAAAGTGTTTTTGGCTGAAGAGGGCGATGCCTACTATGTGGGCGCTGGATATCTTTTCGACACACCAGTAGGTTGGGGCAAGTTTATGCCGTTTGTGCGTCATCAAGAATTTGATGCTGACAACAACATCAAAACTGAGCGTACAGATATCGGTGTAAATTATGTGATTGCACCATACAATGCATTGATTTCAGCGGAATACCAAAAAACTGATGTGACTGGTGCAAGTAATACTGATGCAATTTTAATATCGCTTCAAATGCAATTTTAATTTTAGCCTTACATAACAACCTGCTATAACAAACAGCGCGCCAATATATGATTATTGGCGCGTTTTTATAACAAGCTAAATATTTATGGGCTAGATATGTTTTCTTTAGCTACACTCCACCAAGCATTTGATGAACCTGGCAGACAAGGCTTGCAATCGTTGCATTATCAGAATTCTTCTTAATTGACTTAAATGAATCATCACTTTTTAAAAATCTAACCAATACACCCTTACTTTTATAAAAGTTGGTTTCTAGCGTTTTATACATTCGAGTTTTACAGTTAAATTGTGTGGTTTCATGCTCTTCAACAAACGCTACTTTTGTATTGCCTGTAACAAGGTTTTTAGGCTTATAAAATGTGTATTTTGCGGTAATAAACGGCAGTCCATCGGCCTCATTGTAAGAGTCCATATCAACGAACAATTCATAATCTTTTGTTTTCTTTATTGTTGTCCAGTCAGCAGCGAAGCTATGGTTATGTGTCAATAAAAAGCCTCCAAAAATAGATACTAACATCATGTATTTATTATGTTTATTTAAAAAATAATTAAAATTCATTTGTAAGCCTTTAATAATTGACCTCATCAAAACTAACACAAATCTAATCGTAAAAGTAAATAAAACAACTACGTAGTTTGACGTATTTCCTTCCACCCCTTACATCTCTAATCTAAGCACATTGAAAAGTTCATTGTATTACGTGAGTTTTCATTGAAACACTTTGGTAAAGACTAAATTTTATGACATTAAACAAAATTAAGTAGGAGGATATAGATGAAAACAATCGTTAAGTTAGATTTGAACAAAAAGCCATGGGAACAAGACGGTCAAATCCATAACCGTTGGCATCCAGACTTGCCTATGATTGCCATGGTTAAGCCTGGTGATGAATTCCGTGTGGAATGCATGGACTGGACAGGTGGCCAAATTGGCAATAATGATAGTGCGAATGATGTGCGCGATGTAGATTTAACACAAGTGCATTACTTAAGTGGTCCAATCGGTGTTGAAGGTGCTGAGCCAGGCGATTTAATGGTGGTTGATATTTTAGATGTTGGCACCTTTGAAGATAGTCAATGGGGCTTTAACGGAATTTTTGCAAAAGAAAATGGTGGTGGTTTCTTGGTAGACCATTATCCTGAAGCTCGAAAATCTATTTGGGATTTCCACGGTATTTACACGACTTCACGCCATGTGCCAAACGTAAAATTTGCAGGCATTATGCACCCAGGTTTAATTGGTTGCTTGCCATCTAAAGAGTTGTTAGAAAAATGGAATACACGTGAAGCAGAGTTGATTGCGACTGATCCAGATCGCGTGCCTGCATTAGCGTTACCGCCAGAACCAAAATCAGCTGTAATGGGTAAGTTAACGGGTGATGCGGCTAAAAAAGCAGCGATGGAAGGTTGCCGTACTGTGCCTCCACGTGATCACGGTGGTAACTGTGATATTAAAAATCTCACTAAAGGATCTAAAGTTTACTTCCCTGTTTATGTGAAAGATGGTGGCCTTTCGATGGGCGATCTTCACTTTTCACAAGGTGATGGTGAAATCACATTCTGTGGTGCGATTGAGATGGCAGGTTACTTAGATCTAAAAGTGAGCCTAATTAAAGATGGCGTTAAAAAATATGGCATCAAAAATCCAATCTTCCAACCTAGCGTATTGACACCAACATACCGCGATTACATCATTTTTGAAGGTATTTCAGTGGATGAGCAAGGCAAACAGCATTATTTAGATGTCCATGTTGCCTATCGCCAAGCTTGCTTAAATGCCATTGAGTACATGAAAAAATTTGGCTACAGCGGCGCTCAAGCACTTGCAATTTTAGGTACTGCGCCAGTAGAAGGTCATATTAGTGGAATTGTTGACATTCCAAATGCTTGCGCAACGTTATGGTTGCCAACTGAGATTTTTGACTTTGATATGAAGCCAAATGCGGATGGACCAAAAATTATGGTTAAAAAAGGTATAGATACTGCAAAAGCGTCATAAGGAGCAATTCAATGCCAGTTTATGAATATGAATGTAATTCTTGTGGTGTGTTTACAGCACTAAGAAAAATGAGCGAATCAAGCCAGCCTACAACTTGTGAAGACTGTGGCAGTGAAAGTCCTAGGATTATGTCTGCACCTAGATTGGCAGTGTTAGGTAAGTCGCAACGTATGGCGCATGAGCGAAATGAAAAATCAGCACATGATCCAAAAGTTGCTAAGCGTACAAGTTGTGGGTGCACCGGTTCGCATACCTGCAATACAAGTACAAAAGTAAATCCAGATACTGGCAAAGCTGCACTACAAATGCAAACCAAGAAAACTGCAAGACCTTGGATGTTGGCGCACTAATATAAAGTAATTTTTTTTTAGTTTTAACAAGTGTAGTAAAAAGTAAGTAATTTTTTTGTTTTTTTAATTAGGAGACATAGTATGAGTAACTTTAATAGACGTGGTTTTATGAAAGCAGGGGGACTGTTGGTTGGTGCCTTAATATCTGCAGGCATTTTAACAACAAATGCAAT
>JAIYEJ010000155.1 GCA_027487055.1 Methylotenera sp.
AACCCCAAGTACCACAGATGCTGGTTTCAGATACATTGAGATGGGGTACACCGCCGCCTTTGAACCCGCTATTTTGCCAATTAACGCCCGCCAAGCCCACCTAGAAATGGGCGACACCCCCATGATAGACAAAGGCGGCTACGCCTTGTTAGGCAATGACGATTACTTTTTGTGTCTTTTAGCAAGCAAGGGGGACCAAAAAGCCATTAATGACTACGTGGCTTGGACATTACATGCCACTCAAGCAATTGGCATTAAAGTGGTGAATCCAGGCGGCATTAATGCGTTTAAATTTAATCAGCGCAAGCTCGATTTAGACGAAAATAATGTGCACTATCAAGTCAGCCCGCGCGAAATTTTAAAATCTTTAAGTACCGCAGTACACCAACTGGGTATTGCCAAACCGCTGCATGTGCATTGCAATAATTTAGGCACACCAGGCAACTTTCAAACCACTCTCGATACCATGGGCGCGAGTGAAGGCGTGCCGATGCACCTCACGCATATTCAGTTTCACAGTTACGGCACTGAGGGAGATAAGAAGTTTTCATCCGCCGCTGCGCAAATTGCTGAATCAATTAACATAAACAAACATATCACCACCGATGTAGGACAAATTTTATTCGGCCAAACCGTGACGGCATCTGGCGATAACATGATGCAATTTTTAAACGCCAAACACGCCAACCCCAAAAAGTCCGTGATTATGGATATTGAGTGCGATGCAGGCTGTGGGGTCGTGCCGTTTAAATACAAAGACAAAAATTACGTAAATGCATTGCAATGGGCGATTGGATTAGAGTTATTTTTAAGTGTAGAAGACCCATGGCGCATCTTTTTAACCACCGATCACCCAAACGGCGCGCCATTTACTAGCTACCCGCATTTAATTCGTTTGTTAATGGATAAAAGCTTTAGAAACGATGCCTTTAGCAAACTGAATTTAGACGCACAAGCCATGAGCAACTTAACGTCCCTCAACCGAGAATATAGCTTATACGAAATCGCCATTATGACGCGAGCAGGAGCCGCCAAACTCATCGGCCTGAATGATCGTGGCCACTTGGGCGTGGGCGCAGGGGCAGATATTACGTTGTATACCGAGCAAGCCGACCGCGAAGCTATGTTTGCCAAACCCAATTATGTATTTAAAGATGGTGAGTTGGTAGTCAAAGACGGTAAAGTGGTCAAAGTAGTATGGGGTGCAACGCACACCGCCAAGCCAGCCTTTGATATTGGCGTGGAAAAAGGCTTAAAAGAATATTTTGACAAATACCATACGATTCAAATGGATAACTTTAAAATTGCCAATGATGAGCTAGTTGATGATGGGCGTGGTAGCATCATCGTTCACAACAATACTCAAAAGGAGCAATCGTGACAATTCATTACAGCAACGAGCACCGCGCATTACAAGAAAAGTTTGGTACCACCAAAATGGCAGACCGCATTGCTGAGCTTGCCAGCCACGTGGAGTTTAACGATGACGCCAAAGGCTTTATTGAGCATTCTGAGATGTTCTTTTTAACCACCATTAATGACAAAGGTGAGCCCACCGTTTCATATAAAGGTGGCGATATTGGCTTTGTAAAAGTGTTGGATTCAAAAACACTTATTTTCCCCAGTTACGATGGCAACGGCATGTTTTTAAGCATGGGCAATATCAAAGGTAACGCCAATATTGGCATGTTATTTATCTCATTTGAAATGCCACACCGTATTCGCGTGCAAGGCACTGCCAGCATTTCGCAAGAGTCAACTTTGCTTGAACATTACAAAGAGGCCGATTTTGTGGTGACAGTCAAACTATCTGAGTTATGGCAAAACTGCCCCAGATACATCCCTAAATATGAAAAAGTTAGAAATTCAAGATACGTGCCGCGTGCCGAATGCGAAACACCACTTGCCGAGTGGAAGCGTGTCGATTTATTACAAGACGTACTACCACCAGCAGATTTAGCAAAAGCTCAAGCCAAAGGCACTATTGATATTATGGAGTGGGTGGACAAAATTCAATCGGGCGCTGATGATGCGTAAATCTTGACGTGTCCATAAAGATACCTAAAAACGCATGATATTCAATAACATACATATTGATGATACCTTCGCCGAGGCGTTTAATATGCGCGGCACACGAGTCATTATTACTGCGCAAAACTTAAAATGGGCTTACCATGCGGCCAACGCCATGACGGGCTTTGCCACTAGTGTAATTGGTTGCGGGGTTGAGGCTGGGATTGAACGCGAACTGACTGAAAGCGAAACGCCAGATGGCCGACCCGGTGTGACGATTTTAATGTTTGCCATGGGTAGCAAAGTGCTCATGCAGCAGTTGGAAACCCGCATGGGGCAATGCATCCTTACTTGCCCGACTGCTGCGGCATTTTCGGGAATTGATTCGGAAGACATGATTAGTTTGGGCAAACATTTACGCTATTTTGGTGATGGCTTTCAAACCTCGAAACAAATATCAGGTAAACGTTACTGGCGCATCCCCGTGATGGATGGCGAATTCTTAACACAAGAAACTACAGGAATGGTGCGCGCAATTGGTGGTGGTAACTTTTTAATTTTGGCAACTAGCCAAGCACAAGCCTTGCATGCGGCAGAAACAGCGATAGAAGCCATGAAATGTGTGCCCAATGTCATTATGCCTTTCCCCGGTGGTGTGGTGCGTAGCGGCTCTAAAGTGGGCAGCAAGTACAAAACCATGTTTGCTTCGACCAATGATGCCTTTTGCCCGACCTTAAAAGGCTTGACCAAAACCGAGCTTTCGCCCGAGATTGAAAGCGTGATGGAGATTGTGATTGATGGCTTAACCTTTGAAGACATTGCCTTATCCATGAAAGTGGGCATTGAAGCGATTTGTGCGTTAGGTGAAGCTAGTGGCGTTAAACGGATTTCTGCAGGCAATTACGGCGGAAAATTAGGCCCGCATTTGTTTAAATTGCATGAGATTCTTGGTGGAAAAACAGGTAAAAACACAATATGAGCGCGCTTACATTAACCTTAAAAACAGGCTTAAATCATTCTGTGGATTGTCGCGCTTTAACGCCCAATTTATTAGCGGGTTTATCCATTGCACAAATCAACGAAATTAAGCTGGGCACACACAAAGTAACTGATTTATTTACCATTTCTGGCAGCGATACTGACCATATTGTATTCAAAAACAGCACTTCAAAACTAGACTATATTGGCTTTAAAATGTCGCGCGGTAGCATCACCATTACTGGTGACTCAGGTGATTTTTTAGGTGCTCACTTGCAAAAGGGCA
>JAIYEJ010000036.1 GCA_027487055.1 Methylotenera sp.
GAACGCTTATTGGCAAGGCAATCATTTTGGCTGTATAAAGCACGTGAAGCAGTGGTCGCATATGGCACTAAAGCGCCACCTATTGAAGTAGAAGCGTTGAAGGCACAGTTTTATTCACGATACCCGGAACTGCACAAAAAAAGAATCTTGTTATTTTTAAGTCGCATACATGAAAAAAAAGGCTGTGATTTACTCATCTCTGCTTTTGCAAAAGTGGCAGCGCAAGATTCCAAGCTGCATTTGCTGATAGCAGGTCCTTGCGATAGTAATTTAATTGATGTGCTGAAAACGCAAGCGCAACAACTTGCAATTGCAGACCGTATAACCTGGCCTGGCATGCTGCAAGGTGATATGAAATGGGGTGCTTTTTATGCCAGTGAGGTTTTTGTGCTACCGTCCCATCAGGAAAATTTTGGCATTGCAGTTGCAGAAGCGCTTGGTTGCTGCTTGCCTGTATTGATTTCCGATAAAGTCAATATTTGGCGCGAAATTGCTGCTGATGGCGCTGGAATTGTAAACCCTGATACGTTAGATGGCACTGAGAAAACGCTCCGACAATGGTTGGCAATGACTTCAAGTGGACGACATAAAATGGCTAAGCAATCTAAAGTTACTTATGAGCAACGTTTTACAGTTGACGCTATGGCAAATAGTTTAATCGAAGCAATACAGAGCTACAGTATCAAATGAAAATATCAAATAAGGGTGAGTAATATGGAAAGTGATTTTGACTTAATTGAGAATAAAGAAGGCTTTGTTGGTCCTACTTTCAATTTATCAAATCGCATAAGTAGACTGATTTGGCAATCTGTCTGGCTGCTAGCAGCTAGATGGACTCCCGTATCTTTACATCGTTGGCGAATATTTTTATTGCGTTTGTTTGGAGCATCAATTTCTTACAGGGCCTACGTTTACCCAAGTGTGAATATTTGGGCACCTTGGAATCTAAAGATGGATGACTATGCCACACTAGCAGCCGGCGTAAACTGCTACAACATTGCAAAGGTTAATATGAAAAAGCGCGCGATAGTTTCTCAATTTGCATACCTTTGTACGGGCACTCATGATTATCGTGATCGAGCTTTTCCTTTATTTGCGAAACCTATTGAAATTGGTGAACGAGCATGGATCTGTACATCTGCTTTTGTAGGGCCTGGCGTGACCGTTGGCGATGGTGTGGTGTTAGCAGCAGCAAGTGTTGCTTTCAAAAATTTGGAATCATGGCATGTATATGTTGGCAATCCTGCAGTTGTACAAAGCGCTCGCCCTATGATTGTTGATAGTAACTAATATGAGTTTTTATGACGTTTGTATAATCGGATCTGGGCCAGCAGGGTTGGTGATGGCGCTTGAACTGGCCAAGTATGGTCATTCTGTTCTGCTAGTTGAAAGTGGTAAGGAGCAAACTGATGTTGAAATACAAGCTTTATCAGATGCTGAGATTTCTAATCCAGTTAGTCATAGTGTGATGAAAGATGCAGTTTGGCGCGGTTTAGGTGGCACATCTAAATTGTGGGGAGGGCGTTGCGTTCCATTTGACGATATTGATTTTGAATCGCGTGATTATGTTTTAGGTTCTGGGTGGCCGATTTCCGACATGGATTTATCGGAGTATTTTCAATTGGCAAGTGAATATTTGAGTATCAAAGCACCAAACTTTAAAGTGAAAGAATGCAAGGGCTTAAAGACACAATTGAATGATTTGGCAGAGAACTTAAAAGACTCAGAATTAATTTATAGTACAAATCTTGAGCGATGGAGTGCAGCACCTAGTCTTTGGGCTAAGCTTAAGAAACAAATTCCTAAAATTGAAAAATTAACGATTCTAGACCAACATACCTGCATTGGTTTTTTTCAAAATGAGCTTGGAGGGAACGTAAGTCATGCTTTTCTAAAACCTACATTACAACCTGATGCTGAAAATGTAGAAGTTAAAGCTAGTACTTTTGTGATTGCTTGCGGAGGTATTGAAAGTACAAGATTGATTCTGAACTCAATGAACGAACCAAATGGTTTGAAGCTTTTGGGTGCTAAACATGTTGGTTTGTACTACATGGGACATTTGTCTGGAAAAATCGCAGATATTCAATTTAATGGTAATCCTAAGAAAATAATCTACGGGTTTGAACGTGATGGCGATGTTTATGTAAGAAGGCGAATTACCTTTTCAAATCAGTTTCTTAAAAGTCAAAAATTGTTAAACATTGCTTTTTGGTTAGATAATCCGCCAATTTTTGATTGGAAGCATGGTAGCGGTGTATTGTCAGCTGCTTATTTAGGTTTAACCATGCCCGTCATACGAAATTTTCTTGCCCCCACCGCAATTCGTAAAAGGGTAGCGGGCGAAAAGATAGAGAATTTTTCAAAGCATCTATTGAATTGTATTTCCAGCCCAATTCCAACTGCAACTTTTGTGATTAAATTCTTATGGACGCGATATATCTCAAAACCACCAATTCCAGGATTTTTTACCTATAGTAAAAACAATCGATACTCTCTTCATTTTCATGGAGAACAAGCGCCAAACTTAAATAGCAAAATTACACTTTCAGATGAAAAAGATGCTACTGGGTTAAGGCGCGCAAGAATTGATTTGCAATGGTCGAAACAAGATGTTGACTCGGTGATAAAGGCGCACTCAGTTTTGGACAATCAACTAAAGTCTTTAGGTGTGGGACATTTAATCTATCGATTTGATATAACGACTTTAGAGCAAGCTGTGATCAATCAGTCCATAGACGGTTTTCATCAACTAGGCACATTGCGAATGACTAATGATTCGTCCAAAGGTGTCACGAATAGTTACGGACTTTTACATGGCGTAGCTAATACTTTCGTTGCAAGCAGTGCAATTTTCCCTACATCAGGTCAAGCTAATCCTACCTTTTTAATTGTCGCGAATGCCATTAGACAAGCTAGGCATATCTCAGATAATTTGAGGTCGTCATTTTGAGTAGTTCAGTGACGTTATCAAAGCTTGGCTTTGGTTGTGCCTCAGTTATGGGAAAGATTGGGCGAACTGAATCATTGAGAGCGATGTCAGAAGCGTTTGAATTAGGGGTGACACATTTTGATGTTGCTAGGTCATATGGTTTTGGAAGGGCAGAATCTGTATTAGGGCAATTTATCAAAGGTAAACGAGATCAAGTAACTGTAACAACAAAGTTTGGGGTCGTACCGCCCAATTTAAGTCTGAGCAAGCAGTTAGCAATCCCTACAGTTAGATTCTTAACTCAAATATTCCCACAGATAAAAAATAAGCTAAAGAAAAAGTCTGGAGAATTGCTCGCTACAAGGTGCTTCGATGTTGAATATGCACGAAAATGTTTGGATGAGTCACTAACTCAACTCAAAACAGATTATATCGATATTTACATGCTTCATGAACCCCATTTAACATTTTTGGAAAATGAAGACGAGTTACACGATTTTTTGGAATCTGCCACATCTGTTGGAAAAATTAAGAGTTGGGGTAATGCTTATAAAACTCCTGAAAACTATCAAAAATCATCGAAGCTCGGTGGATATTTTGCCCAATTTGAAGGTAATTTAAGCACCTACTCAAGATGTACAGAAATAATTGGAAGTGCAAAAAATCGTATAGTTACTAGACCTTTTATAGGTGGAATTGAAACTCAAAACGAATTTTTAAAATTAATTAGTAAAAGCAGTGAAATAAAAATGCTATATGAAAACTCTCAATTGAATATCGGAGATATTGGGTTAAGCCTTTCAGCGAGGCTTGCAGGTGATGAAGGGACTGTAGTTTGCTCTATGTTTTCATCTAAACATATTCAAAGAAACTGCAAAGTTTTATCGGATCTACACTTGAATAATGAAATGCAAACAATATTAGACTCAATAACTAAATTAACTGGAGTCAATTTATGATATCAATACTTGTTTTAACAAAAAATGAAGAACAAGACCTTCCAGATTGCCTTAAGTCTGTGGCATGGAGTGACGACATTCATGTCTATGATTCTAATAGCACAGATAAAACAACTGAAATTGCTGAGGCATTTGGTGCCAAGGTGACTAAGCGACCTTTTGATAACTGGGCATCTCACCAAAACTGGGGCCTTCAAAATTTACCTTTTAAATATCCTTGGGTATTTTATATTGATGCTGATGAGCGCATGACCCAAGAGTTAGCGAAAGAGGTCCAGAATGCTGTGAATCAGGCAGGGGATAACGTTGCTTTTCGCATTCAACGAAGGGATTTTTATTTAGACACATGGCTTAAGCATGTGCAAACATCACCATTCTATATGCGGTTATTTAAATTCAATAAAATGCGTTACGAACGTATGGTAAATCCAATTTCAATTGCTGACGGACCAGTTGGTCAATTGAAAAGCTATTTGGATCATTTTCCGTTTAGCAAAGGTATATCACATTGGATTGAGAGACATAATTCTTACAGCAGTTTTGAAGCCGCACAAATTATAGAAAATAGAAAAAACCAAGCTGCTTTTTCAATTATTAAAGCGATTACTGCAAAAGATTTTCATGAGCGTAGATTTCATCAAAAAGAATGCTTTTATAGATTGCCAATGCGACCGCTAGTAAAGTTTTTGATTTTATATGTGATTAAGCGTGGCTTTTTAGATGGAAAAGCAGGATTAAGTTATGCAATTTTACAGAGTATATACGAATATTTTATCGTTCTTAAAACAAGGGAATAACAAGATTTAACTAAAGATAAGCACATTGATAATTTCAAGTAAATACTTCATTTCATGAATTAATTATCTTTATGTTAATTAATTTTTAAGTTTAATATTTGCAAGTATCTAATATAGTTCAAACGGACTATATCCAGTTCACGAAAGCGTCATTACCCAAGCATATTATGCCTCATGTTAATTAGAAAGTGATTCCAATCATCTTCTAACGAGTTCAAGTCTAAATTTGACTTTGATAAGAGGCTAATTTGAAAATATTACTTTACACGGTTAATTTTGCTCCAGAACCTACAGGTATAGGTAAATATTCTGGTGAGATGGCAGCTTGGCTTGCCGCACAAGGTCACGAGGTGAGGGTGGTGTCTGCACCTCCTTACTATCCATTGTGGAAGCTAGGTGATGGCTACGATAAGCCAATGTATCGTCGCGAACTATGGCAGGGTGTAGAAGTATGGCGTGCGCCAATTTGGGTGCCGAGCAAGCCAAATGGTATTACACGTATATTACATTTGCTTTCATTTGCGGTGTCATCACTCCCTGTAATGTTAAGACAAGTATTTTGGAAGCCAAATATCGTTATGACTGTCGCCCCAGCGATGGTGTGTGCCCCAACAGGTTGGCTTGTAGCAAAACTATGTGGAGGCAAGGCTTGGCTTCATATCCAAGACTTTGAACTGGATGTTGCCTTTCAAATGAATCTTCTCAAAGGTAAATTGCTTAAACAGTTGATGTTTAATGCAGAGCGTTGGGTATTGAGTTGGTTTGATGTGGTTTCAACAATTTCTAACAGAATGCTAGATAAATTACGTGCCAAAGGTGTGCGTGCTGGGCGTATGCGATTTTTTCCTAATTGGGTCGACGTGTCTCATGTTTACCCTTTAGAAGAGCCTAGTTATTACAGAAAAGAACTAGGTATTGAGCCTGATGTTAAAGTGCTGTTGTTTTCAGGAACGCTTGGTGGAAAACAAGGCTTAATGGTGATTCCAGAAGCAGCTAGGAAATTAGCCCACCGTAAAGACCTGATGTTTGTAATTTGTGGTGAAGGCGTAATGAAACCTCAGCTAGAAGAGGCTAGTGCAGATTTAGAGAATATTAAGTTCTTACCTTTGCAGCCTTTTGAGCGCTTAGGTCAATTATTAGGTTTAGCCGATGTTCATTTGTTACCTCAAAGCCCTGAGGCTGCAGATCTAGTTTTGCCATCTAAACTATCTGGCATGTTAGCAAGTGGTAAGCCAGTGATCGCTACATGCCAAATGGGCACTGAGATTGCTAGGGTGGTTTCAAAATGTGGCTTGGTTGTGCCACCAGAAGATAGCGATGCGTTAGTAGAGGCTATCGAAAGATTGTTTGATGATGATATTGCAAGAATGAAGTTTGGCTTAATAGCCCGCGATTATGCAAATGAACTTTTTGATAAGCATAATGTGTTAAATCGATTGGTAAATCAATTAGATTTTATATCAAGTTTGGGCTTAGCTAAGACTAAATAATTTTAGGTTAGATGTGGTACAAAAATCTAACTAAATTGTAGTGTTAAGTTAATTAGTAAAATATAACTATAAATTTTTATATCTATTAAGGGGTTAAAATGAAAAAAACATTGATTGCGTCAGTAGTAGCATTATTATTTGTTCCTACAATCACTTCAGCGGCTAGCCCGATTTCCAGTATTACAAAGCAATGGACCTACAGCTCAGCAACAGCTGGGTTTCTTTCAGAAATTGCGGCTTACGACGCTATTACAAACACTGTATGGGTGGCTGGTGTAGTAGGTGTGGATGTATTAAATGCGACTAATGGCTCACTTGTGCAGCATATTGACACTTCGAGTTTTGGAGGTATCAACAGCATCGCAATCAAAAATGGCGTAGCAGCTTTTGCGATTGAAAATTCTGTTAGAACTAATAATGGTATTGTGCAGTTTTACGATACTACTTCACGTTCTTTATCAAGTGGAATTAATACTGTAACAGTAGGTGCACTCCCAGACATGCTAACATTCACTGCAGATGGCAGTAAATTGTTGGTGGCAAATGAAGGTACACCATCCACTTATGGCACTCGTATCGGCACAACCACCCCTGCAACATTCAACCCTGCATCTGTTGACCCCGTTGGTAGCGTGAGCGTTATTAATATGAATACACGCACTGTTACTGCAACACCTACTTTTGCTGGCGTGCCGCAAGTAGGCAGCAATATTCGTACTAATACAGGTATGGATTTTGAACCAGAATATATTGCGGTTAATGCTACAGGCACTAAAGCCTATGTAACGTTACAAGAAGCCAATGCAATTGGTATTTTGGATTTAGGCACCAACACGTTTGATAAAGTGGTGGGCTTGGGTGCTAAAGACTTTAGTTTGGCAGGCAATCAAATTGATACGCGCGATAATACCACCGTAGCAAATCCTAGTGGTACCATTCTATTTACTTCACCAAATGTCAAAGGTTTATATATGCCAGATGGTATTGCAGCTTACGAGTCGAATGGCAGTACGTACTTAGTGACAGCCAATGAAGGTGATTTCCGTGAAGATGACGCTGATCGCGCCAATGCAAGTACGGTAGGTGCAACAGGGGATCTTGCAAATTTACGCATATCCAATACGGATTCTTCTACAGGGAGTTTATTCGCGAGAGGAGCTCGATCATTTTCGATTCTTGATGCCGATGGCAACCGTGTATTTGATAGTGGTGATTTTTTAGATAAAAAAGCTGCTGAATTAGGGATTTATGATGATGTAAGAAGCCGTGTTGGTGGTGTTGAGCCAGAAGGTGTTGAGTTGCTTACTATAGCTGGCCGCACAATCGCTGCGATTGGTTTGGAGAGAACTCTGAAAGCAGCAGTTGCATTATATGACATCACGGATCCAACTAACGCGACATTTTTAGATATGTTGGTTACAGATGGTGATGTGGCGCCAGAAGGTTTAAAAGCATTTGAAATTGCA
>JAIYEJ010000257.1 GCA_027487055.1 Methylotenera sp.
AGTGTGTCGTTACCGCCACCGCCTCCAAGCGTATCATTACCACCAAAGCCATTTAGGACGTCGCTTTGATTATCTAAAGCGTTTGCAATAATTGTATCGTTGCCAGCAAGTCTTGATGCATCAGTGAGGTAGTTATAAAACGCGTCTAGTGTAAGAAAAGAGTTAGGTGGGGTAGGGTCAGTCAGTCTATAAAAATCAATGGCGCTAATTGATAATCCATTTGCTGTTAATGTACGGCCAAGGTTGTCTGTAAATGTAAAGCTGCTGATAGTGCCGCCAACAATATCATCATTGGCATTCAGTATCATATTGCCCGCTAAATTTATTGTATTGCCGTTAAATGTTACATTGTATTTACTTGCGGCGCCACCAATGGTGTCACCAAAAACATCAACATTAAATCTACCTTCAATTAACAGGTTTGTTAAGCCCGAAGTGTTATTTGAAACGTAGGAAAGTTTATTGTAGAAACCGCTAAATGAATCAGTATCGTAGTTATATGTAACGCTACCAGTGGTGAGTAATTGTTCAGCAGTATTGGTTGAATTTATTAAGCTAATTGAATTGTAAGTTTCAAAAGGGACAACTGTTGTAAAATTGCTACCAAGAACTACAACATTGTAATTACCAAAAGCACCAGTTATTCTAGTATTTGTAATGGGAAAATCAAAAGAGAAGTTTGTGGCATCAAAAGAGTTGTAAATCGTATCAAATACACCCAGTGCATTAGTGATGCCGGTATCGAGTTCTTGCAGGTCAATTAACTTCCAGTTGCTAAATTGAATATTCATTTTGATTTTTTGTCTTTCTTATTTATTACTTATTAGTGTTTAGTCAAAATTACATTACAAGTACATCACTATCAATAGCCCAATTAGGTAGCTTAAAACTTAAAGTTTATGGCTAACTCTTAACAGATTAAAATCAAAAAGAAAATACAGACAAAGTATGAAAACCGCAACTGTTTTGATAAATAAATATATTATGATGTGTATATATAATAAAAAGCAATAAAGCTTAATTGGAAAAAATTTAAAACTCTGAGGCTTCTTTAATCCTAATAATTAAAAGTATTAATATTACAAAAAAATGACTGCATTTAAATTTCAACTAGCTCGCATGAAGCCAAGAAAAATACCGCAGTTTTAATCGTTAAGTTTTCATACGCAAACAAGCTTGCATAGCCCGCCAATTGGGGTTTATGGCTTTGTGCGACTAGGTTCGCATTTGCCTCTGTGACATCTAACCCCAGTTTAAAATCAATTATCCAGCGTGTTTTTGTTTTTGTAATAAGGTCCTCTTCAATAAAAGTTATATCCATGCGCTGTTCTTGGGATTGCTTTTTGTCATCCATAGTGGTGATGCTGAGTTCGGTTTGCGTGGATGCTCTGGGAGCCAATATCCATGTGCCTTGTGGACTGGTGATAGCACGCTTTAAAGCGGCAATAATGTGCTGTACTTGTTTTTCGACTTCGCTTTTTGCATGACCGCGTTGTAATAGCCAAAAACACATGCTCTGCAGCCCAGTATCTAAGCGCTCTGCAGGCCATTGTTTCAAACCTTCTTTTGCAATTATTTCCATATATAAATGCGCTAAGCTGCCACAGTCTGAGGCTAAATTGGGGGTGTCGTCAGCGCTATTGTTTGTTTGATTCTGATAGTAATTTTGTGCATTATTAAACGCATCTTCGGCTTGTAAAACTGGAGGAATCTGCAAGTGCTGTAAACGAATGAGTTGTGGCGTAAAGTTGGCGATATCGGTACGCATGTCATTGGAAATAGCAGGCAACTCGCAAGCCTCAAAACTCGCTTGCACCATAGGCCAAAGCGCATCTAAATAGGTGTTTTTGATAGGCTTAATTTCACCTTTAGCATTTTGATTGGCAACCCCAAGCAAATGAAGCGCACGCTCGGCGCGCGTAGCTGCTACATACAGTACACGCACGGCTTCATTTGCCTCGCGCTTGGCTTCTAGCGTTTCTAGATAATCGTAAGCGCTGACTTGTGCTTTATCACGTAAGCGTTTTGGCACATAAGGTGCGGCGAGTAGCTCTGTCGAGCCATCTAGCAGCACTTCTTCCCACAGCAACAACGGTTTATCGCTATTGTTGCCACCCGTTGTTGAACCAAGACCTGGCAAAATTACCGTATCAAATTCTAAGCCTTTCGATTTATGAATGGTCATCATTTGAATCTGCTCACCTTGTGCATCTGGCGTGGCAAATAGTTTGGTAATTTCAATATCCAAACGTTCAGGCGTAAATTCATTATTGCGGTCTAGCATATCTAAACAGCTAAAAAATGCTTGTACATCGGTAATATCAGTTTTTTCCCACAAACATGCCGTGCCATTAAGCAAAAGCCAAATACCGCGCACCCAACGGCTGGTTGGCATGTGGCCTTGCGTGGCGAATGCTTCTGCCAAAATGTCCCGCACATGACACAGTCTTGCTTGGCCGTCTGGTGATAAAGCATTCACCAAGTTTTCATTTTGCATCAGCGACCAAACGGTGCTGTGTTGATCTTGGTGTGTAAGTTGGTATAAATCAGCCAAGTTTAAGCCACACCAAGGCGCGCGCAAAATGGCCAGCCAATGCACACGGTCTGCACGGTGGTGTAGGGCGTGGGTTAGGCTTAATAAATCTTGCACCACTTGTCGGTCTTCTAGCGCTTCAATCTCCACAGCTTGAAACGTAATGTGTTTGTAATCGCGCCTTAGTATGCTCACAAGTGCGCTTAAGTGTTTTTTAGAGCGCACTAAAATCGCGATTTTTTGATCTATTTTAGTGGATTCAATAATGCGGATAAGGGCTTCTGCCTCACGTTGTTTTGCGCGCTCTGAGGGTTCATCGGCGGGGCTTACAATCGGGTGAATATAAATACCTGCGTCGTTCACATCCGCTTTCGTTGCGGTAAATGGTTTGTAACTAATTGCGCCTTGTGGCATGCTATCTGTAATTGGGAATATTGTTTGAAACGTATTATTAATCCAACTCACCACCGCAGGGCACGAGCGATTATTTCGATACAGCCTCAAGCGTGTTAATTGAATATCGCCTATGCCACGCTCGGCGGCTTGCAAAAACAAACTCACATTCGCTTTGCGAAAACGATAAATCGATTGCATGGGGTCGCCCACACAAAAGAGCGTCCTTCCATCACCCGCCTGCCAGCCTTTTGTGAGTTGCTCAATCAGCGCAATTTGGCTGGGGCTGGTGTCCTGAAACTCATCCACTAACAAATGCTGAATTTGATAATCGAGCTTAAGCGCCAAATCTGTCGGCTCGCCAAAATGGTCAGTCAGTGCAAGGGTGGCGCGACTCGCGATTTCTGCAAAATCCACTTCGTTATTGCGTTGAAATACCAACCATAATTTTGCGACTGCTAAGTTAAGTAGTTTAGATAGCGCGCTTACTATCTGCCAATTATCTTGCTGATTTACATTGGGTAAAAATCGCACTTGATGCAAGCACGATAAATCACCAATCGCTGCAATCACTTGGCACAAGGTTTGTTTATGTGTCTTGCCTTCATCAGTGGGCGGGAAGCCAAATTTGACATTAAGGCCATTTTCTTTGCGCGCTTCACCTTGGTCTGTCAACAATAGGTTTGCCAGTGCGCACCATCGGTACAAATCTTCTGGCGAATCATTTAAAGGCGTGTACCAATTGTGCAACGCGGCAATGTTGCTATCTGTAGGCAAGTTTGCCGCTGCAAAGCGCGCCACGGGTATCAGCAATTGTTGCAAAGCTGGCTGAATTTGATTGCCAGCAACATTAAGCACTTGCTTAACTACATGATGGATGATGTAGTGCGCATGTTCTCCATCAAACTTGGCTTGCGTGTGATGTAGCCATTGATCGCGCTTGGCGAGCATGCTGGCGAGCAAGCTGATTAAGTGCGACGCATTATTATCCGCATAGCGTAGTGCAGTTTTTACCAACTCGCCATGTTGGGGTGATTCTAGTTCTGCTAGCGTTTGTTGCGCCGCTTGCTGATAAAGTGCGCTGGCGTCTTCTGCCACGCTAGGTTGCGTGCCAAAACGGCTCATCAGAGGCATTTGGCGGGTTAAGTGCGCGCATAAACTATCGATGGTAAAAATGCGTAAACGTGCAGGGTTCTCAAGCAGTTGCCAATCTTGTTTTTCTGCATGCGCAAGCGCTTGTTGGCTTAAATCATAAGTGATTTGTTTGTGCGCGGCAGTGGGTTTTTCTTGATGAAACGCCATCACCAAGCTATCCATAATGCGTAGGCGCATTTCCGCCGCGGCCTTGTTGGTAAAGGTAATCGCAATGATTTCTTCTGGCGATTTCACGGTTGTGAGCAAGCGCAAATAGCGCTGGGTGAGTAGCTCGGTTTTGCCTGCACCTGCAGGCGCTTCCACAATAAACGATGTAAGCTCTAAAGCACGTTCACGGTTTAGCGCATCGATTGCTAAATGGTCGATTTTTGTATGAATGTTCATACTTTTGTTTCGACAGAATCTAAAAAGCGTTCAAACTGCAATTGGCGCTCTGGCAGGCGCAACAAAGGCAATACTTCGCAATAACTTAAGGCATTAGTATCACTAAATTTAACGGATGCTTCACCTGCTTTAATCTCTTTGGCAATGTCTTCAATGCTGCTTTTAAAATGCGCGAGCAAGCTTGGCCAGTCGCTAAATCTTTTCGTAAACTTTGGTTTACGTTTGCTTGGCTCGGCTTCAAACGCATCTTCGCTCACGCCTTCAAAGCTATGTTCCGCAGTTTTCACCATACCAAATTGCAAACCTGCAATTGTTTGGGTGGCATCGTTAAAATAAAAACTGGCATAAATCGGCAATTGCGGCTCGGCAATTCGGTCTTCGCCCCAAGTGTTGGTTTTGGGTGCTTGGCCGGTTTTGTAATCTACAAATACCATACCACCATCTTCAAGCTGGTGGATTCTATCGATTTTAAGCGTCACTTCAATGCCGCTAATATCGACTTGCTTTTCAAGCTCGCAACCCACGATATGAAATGCAATGCCTAGTTCAATTTCAAACGCCAGCCAAGCGCTGATGAGATTGTATAAACGCTCATGCTCTAGCTCTAGCATGGTTTTAGTGGCAATGTTGGTGGTTTCGGCAAAGTCCTGCAATGCTTTGTTAATGGCTTTTTTTACATTTGTTTCAAACACTGCGTTTGACATATTGCACAAATCTGCAAAATGCCGCTTTTTTTCTCCAGGCTGCCAAAATGCGGCCAGCACTGCATGCACCAATTGGCCTCGCGCGAGGTTATCCAAACCCTCGCTTGGTGTTTTAAGGCTTTTGGCGCCCAGCCGATATTGGTAAAACGCCCAAGCGGGGCATATGGCCTGCGCCCGAAATAAACCCGTACCGCCAGAAATATGGTCGCCTGCTTGCACGGTGGGTGCCATATGGTCATCAATGTGCCTTAAATCGGCATTGCCTTTTTCACTTAACTTTTCTGCCAATGTGAGTGCAAGCGGAAAATTGGCGATGGCTGCAAAGTTTTTGATGAGTGGCGAAGAGCGTAATTGCGTAGTGTTTTCTCGCTGGCTACTC
>JAIYEJ010000313.1 GCA_027487055.1 Methylotenera sp.
AGGTTTGGCTAAAGTTACCTCTTGATTATGTGCCAGCATGGCATGGCGCGCTTCAACCTCTTGACGCGCCTGTTTGCGGGCGACTTCCCATTCATCCATATCAATTTGACCGCTGTAATCTTGGTCAAAGCGTGCGAGGAGTTTTGAAGGATTCTTTTTCCAAGACACTAGTAAATCGGTGGTATCTTTGTCTATCGCTTCTGTTGTATTGTAATGATGCAAAGTATCCAAATGCCCAAGCAAGTAAAGCGACTTGCCAGATGGCAAATATTCTTCTACATAGCGATGTTCATTTTTAATTTGGGTGCGTTTTTCCATAAAAATCACCTCGGCACCTTGTGGATTCACAGCACACTCGCCTGACTCATCGCGCAGCTGAAAAACTTGCTTACTTTCAGTAAAACTAAGCAGTTTTTTATCAAACTCTTTGGTTTCAGGGTCTTTTCGATTTGCATAAACATAGGCGCGGTACCATACACAAGGAATGTTGTGATAAGGCGTTTTAAACGGCTTTTTGGTAGAAGCTACGCCATGCAGTTCAATATAGCCTTGCGCAGCAGAGGCTATTGTGGAGGTTGGCGCTTCGGTAATTTTAAGTAATCTAGAATAGTTAAATATAGCAATTAAAAGCATGATGCCAGTGGAAGTTGCAAAAAGCCCACGCCATGCGGTCGCTTCTGGTGAAACCACGTGCAATCTGTAAGTGAATAGCAACATCACACATACCAAAACCAAAATAATGAAATTGATATTTTTGCTATTGATACTTTCAAACATGAATTGGTTAATATCTGTTGCTAGGCGTGCAATTAAGCCTTAAAGCGTGCGCTAATGTCGATGTCTTTTAATTCTGCAGTCGCAAATCTAAGCATTTCATTACGCTCAAAATTAAAAAGTGCTGCCACAATTAAATCGGGAAACTGCGCAATTCGCACATTATTGTTATTGACAGAATCGTTATAAAATTCGCGCCTATCTGCAATTTGATTTTCTAGCCCGGTGATGCGTTGTTGTAAATTAATAAACGTTTGATCCGCTTTTAAATCTGGATAGCCTTCTGCCACTGCAAATAAACCGCCTAGGCTTTGCGTCATGGCAGACTCCGCTTTGCTTAACCCATCGACATCATGCGTTTCACGCGCAGCATCAACACCCATACGTGCTTGAATCACTTTTTCTAATGTTTGCGACTCATGCGCCATATACACTTTACATGTATCTATGAGCTTTGGTAGTTCTTCATTTCGCTGCTTTAAAAGCACATTGATATTCGCCCAAGCTTTTTCTACATTATTTTTGATAGTCACCAAACTGTTATAAGTCATGATGAAATAAACTAAAACTACTGCCAAAATAATATAAAAAATCATCTGTAATCCCCCTTATTTATGATTCACTACTGGCTATGTCACCAAACAACTCTGTACCTGCTTTATCCCAATAACGTGAAAACCGTTTTAAACGTTTTTCACTAATTTCAGCTTCTACAAATTTTACCTCTGGTTGCCAGTTTGTATTAAAAGGCTCTAGTAAGTTTTTAATTTGTTTGTTCGGTGTGTCTTGCGTAATGACTTGGCCTACATTCCGCTCTTGTAATACTTCAGCGGTATTACCTATCCAAACTTCAACATCCATTAACTCACTCAAACAATCCGCCACAAACTGTAAACGTTTGAGCGGCCATTTGCCATATACCTTAATATCAAACACAAAAATCTTTGGGATAGGCTTATGCATAAGTGGATGGGCAGAAGAAAGCATCTCATCATGAACGTAAATGGCAATTGCGCGTTTTGATGAAAACGGAACTCTTTCTAGAATTGTTTCACTTCTCACTTTTGCTGTTTCTGGTGGTATATCACCAAAAAGTTTTTCAAATAGCATTTCGTAGCTATTATCAAACGGGCAATTTACTTTACAACTTGCACAATGTTTTTCACCAGAATAACGCGCCAAATTTTCTTTATTAAAATAATATGGCTTTGCGCTAAATGATGATGCCACCCATTGCCATGACAAATGATTTGAAGCCTTATCTCCATCGAGCAAATAGCTTTCAAACCAATCTGCAGCTTCACGCCAATCTACCTTTAACCAGTGAACCACATAGGCTGCAAACCACATACGCGCATGGTTGTGCACGTAGCCTTCATGCTTAAGGTCTCTAATCACACCATCCATACAAGGCAAACCCGTAATACCTTGACGTATAAAGTCGGGTAATAATTTATCACCCAACTTAACTTTTGGGTCTTCAATATCACTTAATATACCATCACCCAATTCGTACCAAACACGCCGCCAGTAATCACGCCATGCAAGCTCTTGAACGAACTTTTGTGACTGATCCCCAAAACGACTACGTACGCTATCTGCTGCTTCTTTTAAGGTTAAGCAGCCATGCCTAAAATAGGGAGAAAGATGCGATACCGCACCATTTAGAAAATTTCTGTTACGGTTATACGCTTCCGTATCTATGGTATTTAAGCGTTTGAGCGCCTCGCGTCTACCGCCGCGCCATTCGTCACTTAGCATAGAACCAGCAGCTTGCGGAAACATGCGTTTAATGTACTGCAAACGTTCAGTACGATCTTGTGGTATTGCGAGTTTATAAAAATTAGCCATTCAGTATTTTCAATTGCTAGTCTATTGTTATCAATAGTTTACACTGATTTAATCATTTTGTTTCTAGAAAAGCACACTATCTCTACCCTAGCATATTTCTTGATGATGACAATGTTGTTAATAAGTCAAATTCATTAATTTTGATATAAACCTTAAAATTAATGCTAAGATATTTTTTGCAACTTTAATTTAAATTAAAAGAGACTGCTTATGTTAGAAGCGATGTGGATTTGGGGTGCAATTGGATTGATTTTACTGGCTGTTGAGATGGCAACAGGCACTTTCTATATACTCTGGTTTGGCATTTCCGCTTTATGCGTCGCAATTGCGACTTGGATTTTGCCTACAACTCCGCTGGCACTTCAGTTTGTGATGTTTGCAGCACTTGCAATTAGTTCGCTTGCGATTTGGAAACTCAATTACAAAAAAACAGAAACACACTCGCGTGTTGGGCAAGCTCAAGGTGAAGAAATCGGGCGCGTAGGTACTGTCAGTAAATCGTGCGGTCCTACAAAAAATGGCGAAATTCAATTCACGCAAGGCTTAATGGGTGCACGTGAATGGATAGCAGTGAGCAACGAAACCATCGCAGAGGGTGTACAAGCGCGCGTGGTGGCAGTTGAAGGCAACGCACTACGCATTCAAGCAGTTTAAACTTTAATAAAGGAAAAAATATGGAATTCGGAACCGTCTCATTATTACTTATTGTTGCAGTGATTGTAGCAATTGTAAAAGGCGTGCGCATTGTGCCGCAAGGAGAGGAATGGGTGGTCGAGCGCTTAGGTAAATTTGCTGGTGTGCTTTCACCCGGCTTACATGTGATTAACCCCGTTTTTAGCCGCGTGAGCTACAAAGTGACCACCAAAGATATTATTTTGGATATACCGCAGCAAGAAGTAATCACGTCAGACAACGCGGTGATTTTGGCGAACGCGGTGGCGTTTATTAAAGTGAGTAACATTGAGCGCGCGGTATATGGTATTGAAAACTTTCGTGAAGCTATGCGCAATATGGTGCAAACCAATTTACGCTCTATCATTGGTGGCATGCAGTTAAACGATGCGCTTACTTCACGTGACCGTATTAAAACTGAGCTAAAAAATGCCATTGCCGACGAAGCACTAGATTGGGGATTAACAGTAAAAAGTGTCGAGATTCAAGATATTAAACCATCACCTAACATGCAAGACGCGATGGAGCGCCAAGCCGCGGCAGAGCGCGAGCGCGTAGCGGTGGTGACTGAGGCTGAGGGTGCAAAACAATCGCTGATTTTAAATGCTGAGGCACGCTTAGAAGCAGCACGTAAAGACGCTGAAGCTCAAATGGTTGCCGCAAAAGCCTCGGCGGAATCAATTAAATTCATTGCAGATGCCGCAAAAGATAACAGCACATCTGCCACATTTTTGTTGGGCGACAGATATATTCAATCGATGGAAAAAATGGCTAACTCTAACAATAGTAAAATTGTGGTGGTGCCAGGCGATTTGGTCAGTGCGGTGAAGAGTTTAGTAGGTGGAAAATAAAGCCGTTTACGCTTGATAGAAAATAAAGGCTCTGTAATGCTGAATCCATAAAGCTTACAGAGCACCTTAGATGATATGCGATAAAAACCAATTGTTTTTATCGCTTTTTTATACCTTAATTAGTTGCTCTACACTTATGCGCATACGCGACATTGAGCATCTTTTTTAAGCTTGATTTCGCGCCATTGCATGCTTAAAGCGTCGAGTAACAATAACCTACCTTGTAAACTCTCACCAATATTTAATATTAATTTTAGGGCTTCTGCTGCTTGAGCCGTGCCTATCATACCCACTAGTGGTGCAAAAACGCCATTATTCGCGCAACGCATATCGGTGTTTTCGCCCGTATCTGGGAACAAGCATTGATAGCACGGACTGTCATCATGCCTAAAATCATATACGCTAATTTGCCCTTCAAAGTTAATCGCTGCGCCAGATACTAAAGGCTTTTTAAGTGCAAAACAAACGCGATTTAACGCATAACGCGTGGCAAAATTATCACTGCAATCAATCACCACATCCGCCGTTTTGGCCAAAGCGGCAAACTCTGCCTCAGATGATTTTTGCTGAATGGTTTTAACAACGATTTCTGGGTTAATTTCATAAATGGTTTGCTGGGCAGACAACGCTTTATTGATGCCGACCGATTGCGTTGTATGAATGATTTGTCGCTGTAAATTAGTTAAGTCTACATTATCATAATCGCAAACTGTAAGTTCACCCACGCCAGAAGCAGCTAAATATAAGGCTACTGGTGAACCCAAACCACCTGCACCGACGATTAAAGCATGGCTTTTTGTGAGCTTTTCTTGTCCATCATATTCAATTTGAGGCAATAAAATATGTCGGCTGTAACGCAGAAGCTGGTTGTCGTTCATTTTTTCCTAGTTTGTAACCTAGTTAAACTTAGAATCCATAAACTAAAAATTTAGATTGAAGCTCAGTTACTCTTACTATATTAACGATGTCATCAGCAGTTCCTAGAACGCCATCTTGACCTATAGAAGTCATCGTAAATGCTACTCCATCAGGAGTTGTTGAGTTTATATTTGGTGTATTTACAGCATAAATAATTGGCTGACCCCAAGGGTCAGTTCTATTTACAGCAGGTAAATTCAATGCGAGAGCATCTGCAGGTAAAGTATAAATACGGTCAGGCGGAACACCTACTCTATTGATTGCTGCTTGACTAGTCGCAGCGCCAACCATCATATCAAAGTTATGTTGTAATGCAGCGTTAAAGTCTCTAACCGAGCCATTTATAGTTAATGGTGTTAATAATTCACTTGGATTAAGTGCTAACAAAATATCATCAAAAGGATTTGCTCCTTCGGAAAACTCCTTTTGCACAAAAGATGAGTTTATATCTGTATTTGCCAACTCATCAGTAGCTGCAGCAGGTGGTAATGCTAATTGATTTCCTAATCTATTATATGAGCCATTACCATTTAAACCATGAGAAATAATTACTGCTACTTGTAAACAAGGATTGATACCACCTCCTGCAGGAGTACAGACATTTGACTGATTTCCAACTGGGGGCAAACCTAGCGCTATTGGTGTTGTCGTATGAATTGTAATATTTCCTAACATACCTGCAATAGTATTTCTATTTAGATTAGTTGCATTAGCTGTAACAGCATAAGTAAAACGATTGTAATATCCGTCTTCTCCGCCCTCATCAGACAAGCCCAAGGTTATCCATGGTACCAAGCCAATTACAACCCTAGCTTGCCCTATTCCAAAGCCTTGAACAGCATCACAGGTACCTGGTGAGGTAGCTTCAATCCCATAACCTGGATTACCTGGAGCAATGGTAGGAACTGCAGGACAAGGTATACGACTGTTACGTGCAATGTAACTTAAAATAGCTGTTTTAATAGCTTCTTGTTTTGTTTTTGTAGCTGAAATCCTTGATTGTGCAATTAATGCATTTCCCATACCTATAACTACAGTTAAAAGAAGACCAGCTATAACCAAAACAATGGCCATTTCAATTAGCGTAAAACCAAAATTTCTATAATTATTTTTAGTCATCGCCTATCGTACCACTATCGCCCTGCGCCGCATGGTGACGAGCTTCACGCACTTTATTGGTTTCTGGGTCATACTCTTGCCCAGCTTTTAAGTTTAGGCGCTTACCGTTACCAGATAGCTTAATCGGCACGCGATTACTCTGCCCTGATAAACTGCCAACTGCCACATCTTTATTGCTTGAGTTTTCTTGCAGGGCTTGGTTATTCACCCAAACTGTGCCCTCTTTACCATCGTTGCGCTTAACATATCCTTGCAAATTAACGGCATCTGGCAACACAATCGGCGCTGCCTCTAAGGTTTGTACTGGTTCTTCTACTTTTGCTGGCACAATTAATTTTTTTGTCTGCCTTAAATAATTTAAATTACTACGCTCGGTTGGCGATGTAAATAAACGCCCAATCGGCTCAGCCGCAAAGGTGATTTGACTAAATAAAATCAGGTTAAATATCACAAATTTCAGCACATAACTCTTCACAGATTTCATCATAGCGCCTCCGCAGGTAGCGTACTTGTAAGCTGTGGGTCTCGCAATGTTAACCAATCAATTTCACAATTTGCTTGCATATTTGACACAATATTCTTGGCATTTACCACTGCGCCAACTGGTCGTTTAATTTCACATTCACGCACGATGAATGGCGTGGTCTGTTCATGCAAACCATCGAGCAAAGCTAGCAAATCCCCTTCGTGCAGCATATCTAGTTTTAAGTTCATGACCGACCGCTTTAATTTAAAGTTACCCAAGTTTGGTAAAAAACTCGGGTTATAACTTTCTTGCAAGCCAATGCTGTAATCAATGCTAAACAATTTATGCTGTGCATGAATTTGACGCAAGGCTTCTATCCATTCAATGCGTCGCTCCTCTCCAACAAAACCACTCGCTAGAAGCTTATTATAAATCGGCAAATATTTAATAATAGATTCTTTCTCAATACCTGATGATTGAAACTTTTGTCTCGCTTGATTCAATAAATTTTGTTGCGTCTGCAAAGCTAATTCATTTTCTTCTCGATATTGATCTGCATAAGTTACCAATAAACCCACAATCATGATTGCCAGTACCAATCCAATAATTGGCCACTGTAATTTTCGCCTATCTTGTGGCGTCATACTCATGATTGAGCTCCTACGATTTGCGTATCTGTTTTTAAAATAATTTCTAGTTTAAATATCGCGGGGGGTCGCTCTGTGGTTGCTGTTTCATCAGTTGTGCTGCCTTGCAAATTTGCAAACGAGCTTACATTCACAGGCTCTTGCAATACTTTTACCTCTTGTACCGCTGGGCTTTCACGCAAGCGCGTTGCAAATTTATTCACCGTACTTAGGGCAGCGCGGTAATCGCCATTAAAACTCTTAATCTCTGCATTTACAAAACCTATTTGTATGAGTTTTGTTGGGTCCGAGCCTGTGCTTGCAACAGCCTGACCACCCTGGCTTTGCTCGGCTTTAGCAATACCATCTTCATCTTTCACTTCTTTATCACTGGTTTGTACCCAGCGGATTCTACTGAGTGAAATCTCAGGAGAATCCTCTAGCGCAACACTTAATACCTGCATTAACTCACGCGGCGAATGGTCATTTTGCTTTATATTTTGTGCTAATTCTGCTGCAATTTTTAACTCCGTGCTTGGAATAGGTGTTGTCGGAAAGTCTTTAGAAACATCGTCATACTGTTGCGTCTGGCTTCGTGTTTGTGCCATGATAAATTGCAGTTGTTCTTTTTGTTCATTTCCTTGCCAAGCGTAAAATGCTGCCAAAATAACGCCTATCGTCGCCACAAAACCTGTCGCAATATTAATTCTACGGCGAATATTATTGAGATTATGTACCTTACTAAAGGTGACTGGTGCTAAGTTATCTGGCACATTTCCATTTGCCAATAACTGCATGTGTAAAAGCTCAGGGTGCATTTTGATGAGTTCTTCTGCAATACCTACGTTTTTAGCATATGCCAATATATTGACAGCTTTACATTCTAGGCCCTGTTCTTGACTGATGTTTTTTGCGATTTCATCATAAGTACCATCTGCTGCCGGTATTACCATTTGCAGAGGTGTTTCACCAGAAATCAATCGCTGGCTCATCAGGTAAAGCCGAGTTTTATCAATCTCAACCAAATAAAAATAAGCCAATTGGTTAAGCTTAACTTCTTTCATTGGTACCAAACGGCTCAAGCGTAAACGGCCATTATGCAAATAGGTTTGCCTTAAACCAGAAGATAAACGCTCGCAAAACAAAATATGCTGTGCCATTAATTTCATCTGGCGCACAATCACTTGGCTTAGCATAGGCAACAAATACACACCCACTAACGGTGCGTGGCTTGCCTGTATCACATCCATCCAACCTTGTAAAAAGTCTGAATTACTAAGCGCGACAAATAAAAAGTTATCATCCTTACGTTTATCAGTAGCGCGATTAATAAAATGCGCGGCGCGGTAAGTGCTATTACGATTAAACTGGTTGAGCTTACGGGCTACAATTTCTCGCCTTGCACCGCCTGTTGTGTGCGGTAGGCTTTCAACGCGGTAATCTTCTTCAACAGCATCTACAATCAGATATATATTTGTATCTAAATGTTTTGCCAAATATTCACTAAAAGCAGTATGGTTTTCGCTAGTGTTGCCAAACACAACATAGTTTTGTAATTTTGAGCCATTCCACAAGCCAGCTGTTAAGCTGCTATTGGTGGCGCACAAAATTAATTTTCTAGCATTGTTTAACATATATTTTCTGTTTGTATTTTAGAGTTTCATTTTTCCAAATGAATCGTAAACCGGCAGTAGCACAGATGCCATAATAAATAGCAAAACCAAGCCCAATATAATCGTGAGTGCAGGCTCGATCAACTTAAGCGCTTTTTGCATCATTTCATTGACGTCTCTGTCATAAAAATAACTTACATTAAGCAGAGACTTATCTAAACCACCGGTACTTTCACCCACTTTAATCATGCGCACCACCAATGGCGGAAACAACCCCGCATTATGAAAACTTTCACTCATGCTATCGCCTGCATTAATTTGCGCATGCGCGCGACTTAATGCATCTGCAACAACACGATTACCCACAATATTTTCGCAAGTTTTAATCGCTTGTAAAATAGGAATCCCTGTTTGATACATCAACGCAAAATAACGCGCAAAGCGCGCCATGATAATTTTGTGCAAAATCTCGCCAGTCAATGGTAGTTTAAGCTTTAGATAATCAAAGCGATATTTCATTTCGGGGTCTCGCTTAATCATCATCACCAATCCAGAACCTACTATCACAGGCACTGCAATAAGTAGCCACCAGTAATTCACAAATACGTTTGAAATAAAAATGAGTAACTTGGTGTTCCACGGCAACTCTTGCCCAAGACTTTTTAAAAACTTAACCATCTCTGGCACCAAAAAAACCATCAACACCGTGACCGCAACAGTCACCACCACTAGTACCAGCAGTGGGTACATTAAAAGTCGTTTGGTTTGTGAGATGAGCTCATCTTGCCATTTAAGCGTATTAGAAAGATTATCAAATACCGCTGGCAACTGACCCGTCTGCTCTCCCGCAGCTACTAAATTGACAAAGACTTCATCAAATACTTCAGGATGCTCTGCCAATGCTTGGCTAAGCATTTTACCGCCCTCAACTTCACCTGCAATTGCACCCAACACCTTTTGAAAATAAGGGTTTGCTGTACTTTCACGCAAATCGTTTAGCCCTTCTAACATGGACACCCCGGCACTCGTGAGTTGCTCTAACTGAAAACAGAACATGACCAAATCGCGATTAGTCACTCTATTTTGCCCAAACGATTTTTTAGATTTTTCGGTAGATTTAAACGTAATTAAATCTAAGCCCATGCGTTCTAGGCGAATTTCTAAATCTGCTTCGTTAATAGCATCTATCTGCCCTTGCGCATGGCGGCCAGTTTGATCGATTGCCCTATAATTAAAGGTTGCCATGTGAGTTTAAACGTATGCTTTACTTAATAGCCAAATAGTATTAGTTTTTAAAACTTAATTAAGAATACGTGATGTTAAATCAATCACTCGCATGGCTTCTTCTATACTGGTATAGCCTTCTAAAATGCGCCTCACCCCATCATCCGCTAAGGTTGTAAAGCCTTTTTCTAGCGCCATATTGCGCAGTTCGTCAAAGTGGGCACGACGTGCAATGAGAGAGTCCATATCCGAGTCAATGCGTAACAACTCCATAATCGCCATGCGACCACGATAGCCAGTTTGATTGCAACGCTTGCAACCTTTATTTTTAAATATTTGTATCGCCTCGTTACGCTTAACGCCTAAAATTTTACGTTGCTCATCTGTTGGTTTCACTGGCTCTTTACAATGCGGGCAAAGCACGCGCACTAGACGCTGTGCGACTACACCAATAATATTGCCTGCCATAATATCTGGCGAAATACCAATATCGCTTAACCTTGGAAAAGCGCCTAATGCTGAGTTTGTATGCAATGTTGTAAAGACTTGGTGACCCGTCATAGCAGCACGAAAGGCCATGGTTGCTGTATCTGTGTCGCGCACCTCACCCACTAAAATAATATCGGGGTCTTGACGCATGATTGAGCGAATACCGTTCGCAAAATCCACTTTGTTGACTTCGGCCACTGACGTTTGGCGCATCTGCGTCACAGGATATTCAACCGGGTCTTCCAAGGTCATGATATTGACTGACTCAGTATTTTTATGCGAAAGCAAAGAGTAAAGCGTAGTCGTTTTACCACTACCCGTCGGACCGGTCACAATCAAAATGCCTTCTGGTCGCGTCATCATCATTTTTAATTGATCTAACGTTGAAAGGCGCAAGCCCATTCTTTCCAGAGGAATAATCGATCTTTCTCGATCGAGCACCCGCAACACAAGGTTTTCACCATGAATGGTTGGGTGAGATGAGACCCTAAAATCAATTGGGCGGCCACAGAGGTTCATATTTAAGCGGCCATCTTGCGGTGAGCGCGTTTCAGCGATATCCATGCCACTAATGACTTTTAAGCGTACCGCAACACCTGGCCAATAACTTTTATGCAAGCTACGTACTTGTTGCAATACACCGTCTATTCTGTAGCGAATTCGCAAAAAGGCAAACTCTGGTTCAAAGTGGATATCTGATGCACCACGCTTAACTGCATCCATTAACAATGCGCCAACCAAGCGCACGACTGGCTGTGTATATTCATCACCATCGGCAGTAAGACTTTGGTAATCAATCTCCCCAGTTTCAATTTCGCGCAAAATGCCATCAACAGAAAGCTCATAGCCATAAAACTGATCAATATATTCTTCTAATTGTGCCTCTGCGGCCAAAACAGGTTTTAGCTGAATTTGCCCACCAAGCATTGCACGTAGTTGGTCTAACGCCACCACATTAAACATATCCGCCATCGCGACTACCATGGTTTTAGTAGCATCTTCATAGGCAACGGGTAACAAGTGATACCGTCTAGCGAAATCTTCAGGCACCATGCTCATCGCATCGACATCTGCGATGACTGTGGTTAAATCAATACTTTCTTGGCCAATGGTATGCGCGACTAAATCGCGCACCATATTTTCTGACACAAAGCCTAGCCTTACCAGTTGGCGACCTAGCGGGATGTTGTTTGTATCTTGCTCAATTAAAGCGATACGAAGCTGATCCTGACTAATCAGGCCTTGCTGTATCATCAATTCACCTAAGCGTAGTTTTCTTCTTTGCTCTGCCATTATCAAAGTTCAATCATCATTTAACTATGTTATTGAGATCTTTTTTATCTTTATTGAATTGCCGCAATACGCGCTTCTAGCGCAGCTTTATCGATATTGCTATTGCTTGACGCAAGTTCTAGCGCACGCTGATAATAAGGTAATGCTAGTTTCGGTTTACCCATGTGGTCTAAACTCACGGCCAAGTTAAACGCATTATCTGCACTTGCATTTAAGCTATAAGCATCAAAATAGGCTTGTTGTGCAGATGACCACTGATTTTTTTCAGCATAATAATTGCCGAGTGCAATATGCAAGTTTGCATCGTCTGGCTGCTTCGCCAGCATGTTTTTTAAGCGACTTTCAGTCTCTTGTGTATTACCTTGTGCCGCACTTATTTGTAGTTGATTATCCAAAAGCGCACTTTGCGCCAAACCATTGCGCGGCTCAATTTCGAGCACTTTGCCATACCAACCATTTGCATCGGCAATTCTGCCTTGCCTAGAGGCTATCGCTCCCAATCCCAATAAGGCATCTACATTGCGAATATCTCTTTGCAATACTTGTTTATACAGCTTTTGTGCTTCAACATCATTGCCTGCATTGTAAGCCTCGTAAGCGCTTATCAAGTTTGGGTTAATGCCCGCTTGTGGGTTAGATTTTGTCACTTCAATTGATGCACTTTCGGATGCGATTGCATCAACCGCTAGTCTTCTTTTTGGTTTCTCAGAAGTTCTATTTAGCTTTACCTGTTGCGCTTCTTCAATAAACTCGTTTTCGTTTATCGGCGCTTCTATCACTTTATTTTCTGCCTCTTCATTTTCTGCTAGTGCCAGATTATTCAACATTTTCTTTGCTGGTTTTTTTGCTAGCGCTTCTTGCGCATTCGAAACATCTTGATTTGGCGGCTCAATTTCGTCATTTGTAGTTTGTTTGGTTTGTACTGAATCGTTAATTTCTTCTGCTAGCTGCGTTTGATCGGGCTCTTCAGACGACTTTATCTCGGGTGATTCAGGAACTGTATTTGTTGACTGCAATATTGGTTTTGGTGAAATCAAGACTTCTGGTTGATTAAAAAACTGATAATAATAAAAACCCATCCCAAGCAATGCTAATAAGCTTGCCCCAGCAATCATCGCCAATGTTTTGTTTTGATTGCGTGAATCCATTCCTTTTGAAGAGAATATGTTTGCCGCACTTTTGGCTGAAATGCTAGAAGCGCTTGGATTATTTTGGCTAGGCCGACCACTTAACACTGGTGGCGAATCAATTTTTTTTGGTGCGGTTTCTGCTACTGAAACGGGGTCTACAAGCGTGCTATTAGCAGGACTTAAAGATAACACTAAGTCTGATGCATTAATGTTATCAACGCCCTCATTTTCAACTGGCTTTTTTTTAGCAACTGCTGACTTAGCTGTGCTTTGCAAGGCTTGTTCTAGCTCAGCTTTCGCTTGCTCAGTTTTGGAAGTTTGTGCTTGCGCCTTTTCTTCGGCTTTATTCAGTGCTTTAATTAATAGGCTCATGACCAATCAACCTAAAAAATCAGTTTGCGTCTTCAAGAACGTTTTGTAATTGCTGCTCTGGTAGATATTGCTTATAGCTTTGAAGCTCATCACTTTCTAAACTTGCGTTAGGTATGACGGTAGGACGTAAAAAAATCACCAATTCTGTTTTTCTATTAGAGTCATTCTGCCCCCTAAATACTTTGCCAACACCTGGAATATTAGACAAACCTGGTACTTGATCAGAGTTACGTTGAATTTCGTCTTGCATTAACCCTCCTAAGACTGCGGTATTACCACTACTGATTTGAAGAATTGATTCCATCTCTCTAACTTCAATTTCAGGGATTATATTTGGTATTGCCAAATCAGGGTTTGGGTCAAGCTTGCCTTGACCGAATATTCGAGATATCGTTGGTCTAACATTTAAATTGACAGTACTTGAGTCATTGATTTGTGGTGTTACACTCATTACCACGCCGATTGGTACAGTTTGCGGAGTTGTTGTAACGGCTCTTAAATTCCCCCCACCCGCTACTGTGGCTTGCGATATTTGCGATTGCACTGTGAAGTAAACAAAGTTTCTAACCACTTTTAATACTGCTGTTTGATTATTTAGCACCATCAATTTAGGGCTAGATAACACCTTAGTATCACCAAATTGCTTTAAAAGATTTATCGAGGCAGCAATGTCACCTAAGGAACTTAGAGGATTAAAATATCCTGCAACAAGACCTACGCTACCCGGAGTTGTGCCAGTTGCACGATTTGGTCTAGTTAAACCGCCTGGTGTAAAGTTATTAGCATTTAACTCTTGGCTAAATGTAAATCCGCTTCCTGAACCAGATCGCCCTAAGCGGCTCCAATCGATACCAGCCTGAAAGCCGTCATTCAACACGACCTCTACAATTGTTGCCTCTATTAACACCTGTTTTTTGGCACTACCCATCACTTTATCAATAAATTCCTGTACTTTCTCATGTTGCCTGTTTGTAGCACGCACACTAATTACACCTGTTTCTGCGTTGGCGATTACATTAGATGCAAATAAAGTTTTATACTCATTTTTGCTACGCTCTCTCGCCTCTTTAGCTTTTGTTGCTTCTAATTGCGAGTTATTTGAGCCATTTGAACCTCTATTAATACCATCGAGTTGGTCTTCGGCTTGACTTTCGGTTCCTATGCGCGAAACCAACACTTCTTTATCAGTTTCAGCTAACAGTTCTTTAATATTAATAATTAATGACTCCCAAAGATGATTTTTTGAGGTGCTTTCCACCGATGTACGTGAACTATTATTGACACTGTTACCATTTCCACTAGGGGCAGCAGCAGTTCCTCCAGCCAAACCCGTATTAGCCGCTTGGCCAATACCTGCTATTTCTGCTGCTGCACCAATGAATCCTTTTGTGTCACGGTTCATATTCACATAATCCACTTTATAGGAGCGCAATACTGGCGAGTCTGGTGCGATGTATAGCGTATTGCCATCCATTTTGTAAGTTAAATCGACCTGCTTGGACAAACGCTCTAAAATGGCCGGTAGGGTCTGATCTACCGCATTGAGGGTGGCGCGGCCATGGATGCTTGGGTGAATATCAACGTTGATTTTGCTCTCGCGCGCTAACGCAAATAAAATCTCTTTTACTGGCACTTCGTTCACCACAACGCTATAGGTTTGGGCTTTTGTAGTAGCTTTTGGTACGGGTAATTGCGGAGCACTTTTGACTAACTTAGGGATAGGCGCGGTATTTTGGTTGGCTGGTTGTGTTGTGAGTCCAGGCTTGCTTTCGATATGACCTTTAGAAGGTTGCACTTTAGATTTGTGTGCACAACCCGCAATTACAAGCATAACCACAAGCGTAAAACTCAGTTTTGTAACGTTAAAACCAGAAAAATCTAATTTTAGATTATTTTTAAGCACGACGTGCCCACTCCCAAATTTGTATACTATGATAGTTATCTCATAATCAGCATTAAATTGCAATACTAACTATTTGAAACTTTTATAAATATCCCTAATTTTGGTGCTTATTTGGTTTCTTGTAACACGCCTGCAATAGTACGTAATTGTGGATGATTTTTTTGTAGTTCTAATGGCAGTTTTTTCAATGCTTCTGTCGCCTCAAAACGATTGGCAAAACTACCATACAATACGGTTAAAAATGGCTGATTATTGACTTTGGTTCTGTATACATAAATATTATCTAACTCCATTTGCTGGCTTAATACTTCCAAATCTGTTTTGAGTTGCGCATCGCTACTAGCACCCATGAGTTGTATGCTTACTGTCGTTGGCGGTTGATTTGCAAGCCAAACATTCGTTGCATTAATACGATTGGTTAAAATATCAGCGCTTGGTGCTAAAGTCGTCATTTGCCTATTGTTTGTTTCAACATCATTTGATCGAGCATTTTTAGCAGGGCTGGAAGCCTCTTTGGCATTGGCTTCCATAGCATCTGTTTTGATATTGTGTTTATTTGCGCCTACATTCATCTCTTTTTGCATGCTTTTTTGCAAAGGATTTTGTGACCATTTACTGAATGCAAATCCAAGCGCCAAACCTAAAGCAAGCAAAGCCACCCACAACAATGCTTGTGATTTCTTGGCTTGTTGTCTTGATCTCTCAAGCCCAAACTCACTATCTGCAATAGCTGCTTGCACATGTTTCGCGGTGACTTGATATTGGTTTTCAGAATAAGCGGCCAATAACGCTTTATCCGCTAAAATATTCACTCGCCGCACCAAGCCATTAGCGGCATTTGCGAGTTTTTTTACCGCAGCTGCGTTAAACAAAGGCGGCCCAAAATAACCAGAAGAGCGCAACCTAAAAATAAGATACTCGCCAATTTCTTTGCTACTTAAGGGCATTAAGTTAAAGCTATGCGTAATACGCTCGCGCAGTTGGCGAATGTTAGATTGGTTTAAGTTCTCATCTAATTCTGGCTGACCAAACAGCACAATTTGCAATAACTTATCGTGCTTGGTTTCTAGGTTAGAAAGTAAACGGATTTCTTCCAAGGTCGCAAGCGGCATGCCTTGCGCTTCTTCGACAAATATCACCACTTGTTTACCTGCAGCATGCCTTGCTAACAGATGGTTTTGCAAGACTTGCATCACTTTTAAGCGGTCTGCATTTTTAGGCAGCTTGAGTTGCAACTCAAAGGCGATTGCATGCAACACATCTTCTGGCGCGACACTTGGGTTGGCTAGATAAATGCTTTCAATTCTATCTGGTAAAATCGTCTGTAGCATGCGGCATAACATGGTTTTGCCACTGCCAACCTCGCCCACTACTTTGATAATGCCTTCACCATTTAAAATAGCGTACAACAAAGCATCTAGCACCGCGCCACGATTCCCACCTGTGTAAAAAACCTCAGTGTTTGGCGTGATTTTAAATGGCGGCTCTTTTAAACCAAAGTGATCATAATACATGCTGACAAATAGTCTTTATTTAATCACTTCATCTTGTAGCTGAATACGGCTGTATAAGGTCGTGCGGTTAATCCCCAACATTTTAGCGGCCTGACTCAAATTGCCATGCGTGATGTGCATCGCGGCACTCACGTAGGCTTTCTCCCAAGACTTTAGCACTTGGTCTAAACTTACATTGGCCTCGTTTTGTAAATGCTGCATGGCATAGCTAGATAAATCGCCACTATTTGACACAATTGGTGAGCCGTCATCCATCTCGTTTTGACGCGATAAATCAAGTTCTGCTGATAATTGTGTTTCTGTTACTGTTTGCCCAGCGTATTTTGCTATTAGGCGAATGATAATATTGCGCAACTCACGTACATTGCCTGGAAAGTGATAACTTAACCAGCGTCTCTTGGCTTTTTCATCCAACTTAAATGTTTTTTGATCTGTTTCGCGCGCATAAAACGCATTAAAGTGTTCTAACAAAATAAGGCTATCTTCACCCAAGTCACGTAGTGGCGGCACTTTCACCGCAAAAACGCCTAAACGATGATATAAATCAGACCTAAAATTGCCTGCTCGCACTTCCGCACGTAAATCGCGATTGGTCGCGGCAACCACACGGGCTTTACTCTTGCGCACTTGTGTTTCGCCCACGCGTGTATACTCGCCATTTTCAAGTACCCGCAGTAATTTGGCCTGCATTTCAAGTGGCAACTCACCAATCTCATCTAGAAAAAGCGTACCTTCGTTTACATCCTCAAAATAGCCTGCATTCGATGTGTTTGCGCCCGTAAAAGCCCCTTTGGCGTGTCCAAACAAAATAGACTCTGCCAGCATGGGCGAGATTGCAGCGCAGTTAATTGATAAATATGGCTGTTTTGCACGTTTGCTAAATCGGTGAAAATTACTTGCCACGCGCTCTTTACCGCTACCAGACTCACCTTCAATCAATACCGGAAAAGGCGAATCTGCGAATTGCCGAATCTGCATAATCAGAGTTTGCATCAGCAAACTTTCTCCTATCATGCCGCCATTGGTATCTTCTGCTTTTTCTGTCTCTGCTTCTGCGCTAATTTCTACGCTTTGCACCTTTAATGAGTTCAGTAGTAGCTCTTTTAAACGGTCTACATCGCAAGGCTTAGGAATAAAATCAAGAGCACCAAGCGCCAGCGCGTGTTTCACATTGACATCATCACTTTGGCCAGAAAGCACATGAATTTTCATGGTTGGGGAATGCGCTAATAATTCACCAATCATTTTAAAACCTTCATCTGGCTTATGTTGCATAGGCGGCAAGCCTAAATCAACCAAAGCTAGTGACGGTGGCTCTTCTAATTGGCGCAATAAGCTTTTTGCTTGCGCGCGCGAATCTGCTACACATACCTCAAAGTGCTTACTCAGCACATAATGTAAGGTGTCGGTAATCAGCGGATCATCATCAATAATGATAAGTACCGGGCGAATCTCAGCCATTCATTTTTCCTTATGTAATGTAAAGCGTTTGTTATATTTTTATTAGAGATACTATAACTGTTATAGGTCCAGCTATCAATGGGATAGGAATAAATGCAAAATTAGTTAATTGCAAAGTTTATTTAATAGTCCCAATTTCTTATAAAAAACCATAATCCTGACTTTTAAAGATTTAGTTATCTATGCCGTAATTTGATTTATGAACAAAAATATTTACATATCTCCAAAAAAACTCATCTCTGTTTTAATTGGCTCAATTTTTATTAGCGAACTGCTGATTATGTTTTCATTTTCTTTGCTGCCCCAAATTCCACATAATATAGAAGCATTACTTGATGCTACGTTAATTTCAACTTTAACAACGCCATTTCTATATTTTTACGTGTTTCGTCCAATGACCAAACACATTTCTAAACAAAAAGAAATTGAGGATCAACTACGTCTTTCCTCAACTGCATTTGAAACACATGATGCAATTATGATTACAGATGCTAAATCCAAAATTATTCGCGTTAATCGCGCTTTTGAACTAATGACAGGCTATAGAGAGGCCGAAGTAATTGGTGAAAATCCGCGCATATTCAACTCTGGACGTCATGACCCAATTTTCTATACTCAAATGCAAGTAGATTTAGACATTAAAGGCACTTGGAATGGAGAAATATGGGATAAAGATAAATATGGCAATATCTACCCAAAAGAAACAACAATTACTGCAGTTAAAAATGAAAAAGGTGAAACAATCCAATATGTATCTGTATTTACTAACATCACCGACCGCAAAAAAGCTGAAGATGAAATATACAGCCTAGCATTCAACGATCCACTTACCCAGCTACCTAATCGCAGATTACTTTGTGATCGTTTAAATGTTGCGTTGGCTAGCTCAACACGCACACATCAATATGGCGCCTTGCTTTACCTCGATTTAGATAATTTTAAAATTTTAAACGATACTCTCGGACACGAATACGGCGATTTAATGTTAATTGAGGTAGCTAATCGACTTAAATTTAGCGTAAGAGAGGACGATACTGTAGCACGCATTGGTGGTGACGAATTTGTAGTTCTTTTAGAAAATATTAGCAATAATGCAGATGACGCAACACAAAAGGTAGCACATATCGCTGAAAAGATTCGCACTATATTATCTGTTCCATATCGCCTTAAAGAGCATACGCGTCATAGCTCTCCTAGTATTGGTGTCTGTTTGTTTTATGATCAAATTAGTTCTGTTGACGATTTACTAAGACGCGCAGATATAGCAATGTATGACTCTAAGAACTCTGGTCGAAACAGAGTGCGTTTCTTTGACCCAGATATGCAAAAAACAATGGAATTGCGTGCTTCCCTTGAGGACGATTTACGTTCAGCCATTACAAAAGGGCAACTAAAATTGTACTATCAAATACAGCTCAATCAACTAAGACAGCCCATTGGCGCAGAAGCTTTAGTACGCTGGATTCATCCGGCTCGGGGCATGGTTCCTCCAAATGAATTCATTCCAGTTGCTGAAGATAGCTCTTTGATTGTAGAGATTGGCAATTGGGTGCTAGAAAGTGCCTGCGCTCAGATTGCTTTGTGGAGCAAGGACAAAAAAACCAGCAAACTGGTAATCGCTGTTAACATTAGTGCAAAACAGTTTGTTCAGCCTGACTTCGTAAATACTATTGATGCTCTGCTTAAAAAGCATAAAATTGAACCCTCTCGCCTTAAACTTGAGCTTACAGAAAGCGTTTTAATTGAAGACATTAAATCAGTTGTTACTAAAATGAATGCGCTAAGGGACACTCTCGGCATTGCATTGTCCTTAGATGATTTTGGAACTGGTTATTCATCACTTTCTTATCTGAAACAATTACCGCTAGATCAAGTTAAAATTGACCAAAGTTTTGTGCGTGACATGACTACAGATGCTAGTGATGCCATAATGGTAAAAAATATAATTGATATGGCACATAATTTTGGTCTAAATGTAATTGCGGAAGGTGTTGAAACAGAGGAGCAACTAAATTTGCTTAAAAAGAATGGATGCAAATCCTATCAAGGTTATTTATTTAGCAAACCTATACCTGTTGAGCACTTTGAAGAAATGTTACAAGACATCGCTCTATCTATACCCAATAACAAAGCCTAGCCCTTGCTAATAAATTAAGTTCAAAATATGGGCGAACTCAAATTTGAGCCTATTTTTTCTGAGCATCTTCTTTGGATTGTTATAATGTATTTTAGAAGGATAAATGGGGTGGCTGATGGGGCTCGAACCCACGACAACAGGAATCACAACCTAGTTGATGAATTAATATAACCTAATGATTGTTATAAATAATTAAAATAATCTTGTCTAATATTTTTCACTATTTAGTCTTTTTAAGTCTGGTCTAGATCTTAAGTGCCTAAATTTTATTAGACAGTTTTGTCAGCTCTAAGCGTAAAGTGTACGGTAAGCCGAATGATTCTGTACTAATACGTTGTTCTGCAAAAAATAAAGCCAGCATTACTGGCTTTATCATTGATTTACTTAGGCTTGAATTATTTGCCTAGTAGTCCTTTCATTGACCATTCTGTTGCACTTATTTCTTTATCGCCAGAATGATCTAATGATGCAAAAATTACGCGATGGTATCTTAAAAATTCTTCGCGCGTGACTTTATGATCTCCATCAACATCCATTAATCGCATCATTTTCATGCTACGTAGTTCGCGGCTATAGCCACCAGTAGTTAAATCCAGTTTAGAATTTTTTGATGGTCCAGCCCACTCGTTTGCCTCTAAAGAATCATCACCATCTTTGTTAAGCGCATCAAAAACACTATTGTGATAGGCATCTGACTCAGCTTCGGTCACCATGTGATTGCCATCGGCATCAATCATTTTCATCATTTCCATATTTTGCAATTGGCGGGCGTAACCACCTGTACTTAGCATTGGATCTGCAAAAGCAGACGTTGTTACCGTTAAAAAAATGCCACTAGCAAGCGCTAATTGTTTAAATTGAATCTTCATTATTTAATCTCCTAAAAATATCTCAATGTGTTTGTATGTTCGTTTAGTTTGCTAGCTAGCGAACATTAGTCATGACTAAATACTAATTACTTACAAATATTTTTAGAAAATATTAAAAAAGCAAAAGATAATGATTCTAATGATATGTCTGTAAGCCAATATCCATGAAGCTTACAGGCCATCATATTTTGCTCGCTTTTAAATCGAATATTTTTTAGTATTATTCAACTTGCTTGGCTGGTGATAAGGAAACGTTTTTAACAATAAGAAAGCAGATCGGTGACAATATTCATAATGCTGCATGGAGCAATGACGCAACATTAGATTTATGTGAACACAAGATGGAGTATGTCAAATCAGAAATCTAATATTTCTATCTGGTCTTGAACCAAAGATGAAAGGAATCACAACCTAGGTTGCACGTTAACTTAACCATATGATTTATATAAATTATTAAATGAAATCTGTCTAATATCTTTGCGTATATCCCCTCCTTACGCCTAGTTTAAGCCTAGAGCACCTTGATTTTATTAGTCAGTTTGTCACGCCAAAAACAAACTATCACTGCAAAACAACTTCGTTTAAAATTGTGTGATTAGGTGCATGTAATTGATAGTTAAATTTGATAAATTTTAATTTTAAAGGCGCTAGCGATATGATTTTTTTAAAAAAGCTAATTTCAATTGAAGCCCTATGCTACGTGTTATGGATTATTTTTAGTTGTGTCAGTTATGCTGAAAGTAATGAAAGTTCAAATAACTCAATATCTCAAAACATTGTTTTAAGGCCAACAAACGACTTTTACCGATGGGTAAATAACGATTGGCTAATAAATACACCTATCCCTTCTGATAAACCTGGAGTAAATAACTTTCTGGCAATTCAAAAAGATGTGAATAGTGATATTGAAAAAATACTCGTCTCTTTAAAGCAAAAGCAAGGTAAATCATCAGCTGAACTAAAAATTGAGATTTTAAATAACGCTTATCTAGATATGAAAAAAAGAAATGATCTAGGACTTTCGCCCTTGAGTTCCGACATACAGCAAATTCAGGCTGCAAAGACACATGATGATATTGCAGTGTTGTTTGCAAGTATGCAAAAAAAAGGGGTGGCATCACCACTCTCTTTTGTAGTGTCTGCAGACTTTAAAAATTCCAATAAAAATATAGTATTAGTTACTCAATCGGGTTTAGGGTTAGAGAGAGATGCCTACGCAGGTAGTGACGAGCGATCAAAAAAACAACGTGTGGATTATCAGAAATTTGTGCAGGAATTATTTGAACTTGCCTCAATAAAAAATGCTGCATTCTCAGCTAAATCAGTTGTTAGTTTAGAAGGTGAAATAGCTGAGTCCCAATGGAGTCATGCTGACAACCGTGATTTTAGTAAAACCTATAATCTCATGGATTATGTTGGCTTAAAAACTAAAGCAAACCAATTGAATCTTGATAAGCAAATGATTGAACTTGGTTTGTCTGCAGACTATCCCTTTGATGTCATGCAGCCAAGTTATGTTGATGCCCTAAATAAAATATTGGTGTTGAATAACGTGGATACTTGGAAGTCATATTTAATAGCTAGATTACTCACAAATTATGCGCCACTATTAAACCAAGACTTTATAACTGCTTACACCAATTATCAAATTAAAAAGGGGTTGATTGAAAGAGAACAACCAATTCAGCAAGAAGCTATCTCCTACCTGAATAAAAATGTAGGAATGTTGGTAGGTAAAGTCTATGTAGAAAACACTTTTGATGAAAATATCAAAATCAAACTTAATGAGATTATCAAAAACATTACAAATGAGTATCGAATAGCAATTAATGATTCCCCAAGAATGGCTGCAAGTACAAAAGCTAAGGCATTGCAGAAGTTAGAAAATATGTCATTCAAAATTGGATATCCAGAGGAGTGGCAAGATTATTCATCGCTTGAACTTATTAATGGGGAGTTGGTTTTAAACCACAAAAGGATTTCCCAATATGAACATAAAAGAAATATGGCTAAATTAGGGCGGCCAGTTAACAGAAATGATTGGGAACATCCACCTCAAGATGTCAATGCGTTCTATGATTTGTCGGCTAATTCATTTGTATTGCTGGCAGGTATTCTATACGAACCATTTTTTAATAAAAATGGTTCTGATGCTGAACATTATGGTGGAATTGGCTTTGTAATAGGACATGAAATTGGTCATGGATTTGATGATCAAGGCAGTCAATTTGATGCCAATGGAAATCTTATTAACTGGTGGACACCAGAAGACTCAGCAAACTTTAACAAAATAAAAAATGCATTGATAGACCAAGCAAATCATTATGAAATATTACCTGGAAAGTTCTTAAAAGGAGAGCTTGAAATTGGTGAAATTATGGGTGATTTAAGTGGAGCAGAAATTTCACTTAGAGCTTATCAAAAAATCATTAAAGCGAAAAATTTAAATTCTGATGTTGGATATCGAGATTATTTTAAACAACTTGCTAAAACATGGCGCGACAAACTCAGACCTGATTTCCAATTGCTTATACTCGATGCTGACCCACATCCAGCATCTGAATTCCGTGCGAATGGTATTGTGAAAAACTTCACTGAGTTCCATGAAGTTTACAAAACCAAACCTAGTGATGCTATGTACTTGAGTCCTGATAAACGTGTAAAAATTTGGTGATGTTTATTGTCGACCGGCTCTAATTTCATCGATATAAGACATTTTAAAGGTCTAAATGGGGTGGCTGATGGGGCTCGAACCCACGACAACAGGAATCACAATCCTGGACTCTACCAACTGAGCTACAACCACCATTGAAACGAGACTATCAGTAAAACAATTGGCCTGCCCGACAGGAATCGAACCTGTAACCCCCAGCTTAGAAGGCTGGTGCTCTATCCGGTTGAGCTACGGGCAGATATAGTTACATGTTGACAACTAATCGGGTAAACCAAAAAAATTGGTCGGCGTGGAGAGATTCGAACTCCCGACATCCTGCTCCCAAAGCAGGCGCGCTACCAGGCTACGCTACACCCCGAGGGGCG
>JAIYEJ010000133.1 GCA_027487055.1 Methylotenera sp.
AAGTCACAGAACAAAATGCAGAGCGCATTGGGGTTTCGATTGGCTCAGGTATCGGCGGTTTAGGTTTAATTGAATCAACAATAGACAATTATGATGAAGGTGGTCCCCGCAAAATATCACCATTCTTCATTCCTGGCACGATTATTAACATGATTTCTGGCAATTTAAGCATTATGTTCGGCTTAAAAGGCCCTAATGTTGCGATTGTCACTGCATGTACAACGGGTACCCATAGTATTGGCGATGCTGCACGTATGATTGAATATGGGGATGCAGATGTGATGGTGGCTGGTGGTGCAGAGGCTGCGATTACCGAGCTTTCTGTGGGTGGTTTTGCTTCTGCGCGTGCATTGTCAAACCGTAATGATGACCCAGCAACGGCAAGTCGCCCTTGGGATAAAGACCGTGATGGCTTTGTGATAGGTGAGGGTGCGGGAGTGTTGGTGCTTGAAGAGTATGAGCATGCCAAAGCTCGTGGTGCACGAATTTATGCGGAATTAGCTGGCTATGGTATGAGTGCAGATGCTTATCACATGACCGCACCAAATATGGATGGTCCACGTAGAAGCATGGTAAACGCCCTTAAAAATGCTGGCGTTAACCCAACAAATGTGCAATTTATGAACGCGCACGGCACGTCTACGCCACTAGGCGATACAAACGAAACCAATGCGATTAAAGCCACTTTTGGCGACCACGCATACAAGCTTGTCGTTAACTCAACTAAATCGATGACAGGGCACTTGCTAGGTGGTGCAGGTGGTTTAGAGTCAGTATTTACCGTACTTTCGATTTACAATCAAATTTCACCGCCAACCATTAATATTTTCAACCAAGATCCTGAGTGTGATTTAGACTATTGTGCCAATACGGCGCGAGATTTAAAAATCACTTATGCGCTGAAGAATAATTTTGGGTTTGGCGGCACGAATGGTAGTTTAGTATTTAAAAAGATTTAATACACTTTAAATCAAGAGCCTTAAATTAAGTGCTTTAAAATAGATGCTCTGCAAGCCAATATCTATGAGGCTTCCAGAGCATTGTTTTTTTCATGGTGTTTTTACTTGATACAAAATATAGATTTTTTCAGGCTTTTTAAAACGTCGTGCCTATGGTTTAATGTTGCCTTATGGCGCTTAATTCTTCCTACTTAATTAATGGCAATTTAAACCAAAGCATTTCGCCTTTTGACCGCGGTTTTGCCTATGGTGATGGTGTGTTTCGTACCTTGGTGATGCGCAAAGGGCTGCCAGATTTTTGGCGTAGACAATATCAGAAACTTGTTGCAGATTGTAGCGCTATTGGCATTGTTTGTCCAAGTGCAGAGCTATTGATGAGTGATTTGCAGCAATTATTCTCGATTGAAGATGTAGCCATAGCCAAAATAATCATCACCCGTGGCGAAGGTACCCGTGGCTATACGCCGCCAGCAATTACTGCGCCTACTCGGGTGGTGATGAAATCTAAAATGCCAGAATATCCTCAGCAAAACTTTAGCGATGGCGTGCATTTGTGTATTTGTGAAACACGTTTAGCAATGCAGTCCAAGCTTGCTGGTATTAAACACTTAAACCGTTTAGAAAACGTGCTGGCGCGTATGGAATGGCAAGATGCTAATCTTGCAAGTGGAATCGTTGAAGGCATAATGCTTGATATGCAAGGCAATGTGATTGAATGCACCTCCGCAAATATTTTTGCGCGCTATGGTGAAAGACTCATTACTCCATCACTAGATTTATGTGGGATTGCAGGCATAACTCGTCAACATATTCTAGATATCGCGCATACGCTTTCTTTAGCGCCGGCAATAGAAGAGTTTGATTTGAATAAGTTATATCAAGCGGATGAAATGATTATCTGTAGTAGTTTATATGGTGCATGGCAGGTGCGCAGTATTCAAAACTTTGTAAATGTTCATCAAAAAATGTGGACTGCAGGTAATTTAGCTGCAGAAGTTAGGGCGGCGCTTAAGTATGATTAATCTTATAAAAAATGATTAAATTTATTAAGTACTTTTTCGTGTTAGGTTTTATTGCGGCGCTTGGTCTTAGCGCTTGGTTTTATCATTATGCAAAAACCCCGCTTAAGTTATTGCCAGAAGCACAAGAAATTACTATTAAACCCAATAGCGGGCTTAAAAGTATCGCAAACCAATTAGTAGATCAAAAAGTTATTACAAATGCACTGCCTTTTGTTATTTTGGTGCGTATATTAGGTAAAGAGACTTATTTGCAAGCGGGTGAATACACCTTAATTAAAAATATTTCCCCATATCAACTAATATTGTCCTTAAATCATGGTAAATCAACTCAAGGCAGCATTACTTTTATTGAGGGTAAAACATTTAAAGAAATGCGTGCAAAGCTAGCAAGAAATGACTCCGTTAAAAGTACTATTACCAATTTGAGTGATGTTGAGGTGATGCGCATCGTTGGTCGTGGTGAAAAACATGCTGAAGGTTTGTTTTTTCCAGATACTTTTTATTTTGATCGCAACACAACAGATATTGTTTTGTTAAAGCGTAGTTATGAAATTATGCAAAATAAACTTAGTCAAGCTTGGGTGAATCGCGCATCAGGACTACCTTATAAAGATAGTTATGATGCATTGATTATGGCCTCAATTATTGAAAAAGAAACTGGCAAAAGCTCAGAGCGAACGACAATTGCAGGCGTATTTTTGAATCGCTTGCGCATAGGCATGCGACTGCAGACAGATCCAACCGTTATTTATGGGATGGGAGATAAATATAATGGCAATATTCGTAAAAAAGATTTGCAGACCGATACGGCTTATAATACTTACACTAGGGATGGCTTACCGCCCACACCAATCGCGATGCCTGGCTTAGCTTCTATTGAAGCGGCGCTTCACCCTGAAAAGACAAAAGCTTTATATTTTGTTGGGCGGGGTGATGGTAGTCACGAATTCACAAGTTCTTTAGTTGAACATAACCGTGCAGTTGCAAAATACCAATTAAAACCTATGGCAAAAAATGATATCAACTAAAAAAAGTGGAAAATTTATTACGCTGGAAGGAATGGATAGTGCAGGTAAAAGCACGCATATTCCAACCATCATCTCTTTGCTTGAAGCACGTGGTATTGAGGTTGTGTCTACAAGAGAGCCAGGTGGCACTAAGCTGGGTGAGAGTTTACGCGCATTATTGTTGCACGAGAGCATGCACCCCGAAACTGAAACTTTATTAATGTTTGCCGCCCGCCGTGAACATATCGCAAGTGTGATAGAGCCAGCACTGGCGCGAGGTGCTTATGTACTTTCTGACCGTTTTACAGATGCCACATATGCTTATCAATGTGGTGCAAAGGGCGTGCTAATCACAAAAGTAGAAACGCTCGAAACGTGGGTGCAAGACAGTTTGCAACCAGATTTAACTTTACTTTTTGATGTGCCAGTTGAAGTAAGCATTAAAAGGCTTGCAAGCGCACGTGAGCCAGATAAGTTCGAACGTGAAGGTGCGGTTTTTTTTGAAAAATTGCGCCAAGCATACTTAGATCGCGCTGAAAAAGACCCAAAACGCTTTTGTATCATAGATGCAAATCAAGCGATAGATGAAGTTAAGATATTGGTTGAGAAATGCATTTCAACTATATGATTATTAATTAATATTATT
>JAIYEJ010000025.1 GCA_027487055.1 Methylotenera sp.
AATATTAAACATCTCTAGTAGTGCTATTTTGGTACCGGATCATGCCCACCATCTTGCCACGGATGGCAGCGCAATATACGTTTTGTAGCCAGTAAAAATCCTTTTAAAGCACCATGTAATTGTATACTTTCAATCGCATAATGGGAGCAGGTTGGCATGAACCTACACTGTTGACCAAAAAAAGGGCTTAAAATAATTTGATATGCTCTAATTAACGCAATCATAAACTTTGTCATTTTTGGCCTAAAGTTACGCTTATAGAATTGACACTTAACAGCTTAAGACTCTAACTTTTTTATTAACTTTTCAAACTCTATTTTTATTTGTGCAAACTCAGATTTATCAAACGCTTTTTGAATCTGTACAATCAAATCAACGGTTGGTAAATGATTCTGATTTAGTCTAAAAAGCTCCCGCATGACTCTACGCATATAATTACGTTGCACTGCTAATTTAGCGGTTTTTTTACTCACAATCAAACCAAGTCGTGCAACATTTGTATCATTTACACGATAACGTAACACCAAATGTTGATGACTGATGCGTTTGCGCAAACTAAAAACGGATGAAAAATCATCCGTTTTTACTATTTTGGCTTGTTTAGTAAATCTAAACGATGCCAATTTATACTCTTTTAAAGTTTACAGGCCTAGACGTGCACGACCTCTAGCACGACGTGCGGCAATCACAGCACGACCACCTTTTGTTTTCATGCGAACCAAAAAGCCATGCGTACGTGCGCGGCGTGTTTTTGATGGTTGGTAAGTACGTTTCATTTAATTCTCCAGCTAGCAAATGCTACAAAGCCCGTCATTAAACCCGATAACACCCTATTCTGTCAATGAATATTTAATAAAAAACATATTTGATAAGCATATAAAATAAATAAGGATTGCCTGTGGATAAGTCTTAATAAAACCGCTAAAATAGTACGAATAATGATTATAAATAATCAAATAGCTATTAATCAAAATATCTAATAAAAACATAAAGTTAACAAATAAAAAGGAATACGCCATTTAATGGAAGATTTTTGGCCTACTTGCCTTAGCCGCTTTGAAAAAGAGCTGTCTGCACAGCAATTTAATACATGGATAAAACCTCTAGAAATGCAAATAGGGGAGAATGCCATACGGCTACTTGCGCCAAATAAGTTTGTACAACAATGGGTTAAAGATAAATTTTGGACAAAAATTGAGGCCATTGCAGCAGAGTTACTGCCAAAAGATATATTGGTCGAGTTATCGATTATTAAAAACAACGATAAAAAATTGACTGAAAATGTTACCTCTAAGGATAAATCAAACAAAAAACTTAACCCTCAAGAGACCTCAAAAAACAAAATAGAATTAGAAGCTGAAAAATTAGTAACTTCAAAAGCTCCAGTAACTCGTCGTGTTAATAAACAGTTATCTGGCTTAAACCCCAGTTTTAATTTTGATAATTACGTCACTGGGCGCGCCAATCAACTAGCACGCGCCGCAGCCATACAAGTTGCAGAAAACTCTGGCCAGACTTACAACCCTTTATTTATTTATGGTGGTGTTGCTTTAGGAAAAACGCATTTATTACATGCCATTGGCAACCATTTAAAACAACAAAATCCCGATGCTAACATACGTTATTTACATGCTGAACGTTATGTTTCAGATGTTGTAAAAGCATATGAAAATAAGGCGTTTGATGAATTTAAAAGACAATATCATTCGCTCGATTTACTTTTGATTGATGATATTCAGTTTTTTGCAAAAAAAACACGTACGCAAGAAGAGTTTTTCTATGCATTTAACACCTTAATTGAAGAAAAAAAACAAATTGTCATTACATGCGATACCTATCCCAAAGAAATTGTGGATGTAGATGAACGTTTAAGAACAAGATTTAGTTGGGGTCTCACAGTTGCAGTAGAGCCGCCAGAGTTAGAAATGCGTGTGGCTATATTGCTAAAGAAAGCCGAAGAATCAAAAGTTAACTTAACAGAAGATGTTGCTTTTTTTGTGGCGAAACAGATACGTTCTAGTGTTCGTGAATTGGAAGGTGCACTTAATCGGATTGTCGCCATGGCCAACTTTACAGGGCATAATATTGATATACAGTTGGCAAAAGAAGCATTACGCGATTTAATCGCTGTGCGTGGCCGCCAAATTACAATAGAGAATATACAAAAAACGGTCGCAGATTATTACAAAATTAAAGTAAGCGAAATGCATAGCAAAAAGCGCTCACGTAATTATGCAAGGCCGAGGCAAATTGCAATGAGTTTAGCGCGTGAATTTACTAACCATAGCTTTCCTGAAATCGGCGAGGCTTTTGGCAGTCGACATCACACAACGGTAATGCATGCGTGCGAAGAAATTGAACAGTTGCGTTTGAATGATCAAGCAATTGCGCGTGATATTGGTTTTTTAACGCAAGTTATTCGCGATTAAGAAAATGTGGGATGTGAATAAAAGTAAGTTTAACTTGTGGATAAATTTTGAATACAAATGTTTTTTTTAATTATGTCGTTTTTATCCACAATTTACCCGCATTATAAAATGCGTTGAATAACAACTTTAAGATTGCGTTAACCCTATGTTTTTTATTAAAAATTAAGCAGTACTCACATAAAATTCACACATTATTATTACTATTATTTTTAAATATATATTAAATTAAATTATTAAACACAGTCGCAAACTATATAAACATACTATTTAAGTATTTTTGGAAACATCATTATGCAAATTAAAATAAATCGAGAAGTTTTACTAAAACCATTAACGAATGTGACTAGTATTGTCGAACGCCGTCATACTTTACCTATCCTCTCTAATTTATTATTAGAAGCTAAAAATAATAATATCTTGCTAACAGCAACAGATTTAGAAATGCAAATTTCTTTAAATATTGAAAGTAAATTTACTGGAGAACTTTCAACAACCATTTCAGCAAAAAAACTATTGGATATTTGTCGATCATTGCCAGAGAGTGTAGACATTGATATGGTTAGTAATGACAGTCGCATAACTGTTAAAGCAGGCAAAAGTAGATTTAACTTACAAACCTTGCCAGCTGCAGATTATCCAATCATGACAAAAGTATCGGATAACAATACACAAATACAAATTAGTCAAATTGTCTTAAAAAAACTACTCAAACAAGTAGAGTTTGCAATGGCGCAACAAGACATTCGCTATTATTTAAATGGCTTACTGATAGAAGTAAACGAAAATAAACTGAATATTGTAGGTACAGATGGACATCGTTTGAGTTTTACCTCGACAACTTTAAGTAAAAGTTATGAAAAGTCAGAAATTATATTACCACGAAAAACAGTCATCGAACTTATTAAGCTTTTGAATGATAGTGAGGAAGAAGTGACGATTGAAATAAATGCTGGTCAAGTAAATTTTACGTTTAGTGATATTAAGCTTATTTCAAAAGTGATAGACGGAAAGTTTCCTGATTACAACAGAGTGATTCCAATTGGACATAAAAATACATTTTCTGTTAATCGTGTAGCTGTATTAACAGCAATGCAACGCGCTTCAATATTATCTAACGAAAAATATCGTGGTATTCGTATGGTGTTAAATAATAACAATTTAAAACTCATTAGCACCAATACAGAGCAAGAAGAAGCTGAAGAAGAACTAGAAGTAGAATACACAAAAGAGTTATTAGATATAGGCTTTAATGTGACCTATTTGATAGATGTATTAAATAATGTGAGTGATGAGACAATAGAGTTTGCTTTTGCAGATGCAAATAGCAGTTGCCTAATAACTGTTCCAAACGATGAAAACTATAAATATGTTGTCATGCCAATGCGTATTTAAGTATTAAAACAAAAGAAACCCTTAAATTAAAAAGTAAAGAAAAGATTATGGCAAAAGCCCCAGCACAACCAGAATATAACTCAGATAGTATTAAGATTTTAGAAGGTCTTGATGCGGTACGTAAGCGCCCAGGCATGTACATAGGAGACACTTCAGACGGCTCAGGATTACATCATATGGTGTTTGAAGTGCTAGATAATGCAATTGATGAAGCGCTCGCAGGCCATTGTGATGATATTAAAGTCATCATTCATCCAGATAACAGTATTAGCGTATCTGATAACGGGCGTGGTATTCCAACAGATATTAAAGATGATGATAAGCACGAACCGAAACGTTCTGCAGCAGAAATCGTGATGACGGAATTACATGCAGGTGGAAAGTTTGACCAAAACTCATATAAGGTTTCTGGTGGTTTGCATGGTGTGGGCGTTTCTGTGGTAAATGCGCTTTCTGATTGGTTGCGCTTAAAAATTTACCGAAAAGGTGAAGTGCATCAAATGGAGTTTAAACGAGGCGTGCCTGTATCTCCGCTTGTAAAAACAGGCAAAACTGATAAAAAAGGTACTGAGGTACACTTTTTGGCCGCAATAGAAACATTTGTTTTGGTGGAATATCATTTTGAAATTTTAGCTAAACGAATCCGAGAGCTGTCATTTTTAAATTTTGGCGTAAAAATTGAGCTTATTGATCAACGCACAGGAAAATCAGAAAACTTTGCTCATGCTGGTGGAATAAAAGGGTTTGTTGAATACATTAACCGTACTAAAACAGTGCTACATCCAAAAACATTTTACGCTAGTGGTGAAAAAGACGGCATGACCATAGAAGTAGCGATGCAATGGAACGATAGCTACTCTGAAACCGTACAATGTTTTACCAATAATATTCCACAGCGAGATGGCGGAACACATTTAACAGGTTTACGCACAGCAATGACGCGCACATTAAACCAATACATAGAACAAAATGAGTTAGCCAAAAAAGCCAAAGTAGAAACCACCGGCGATGATATGCGCGAGGGTATAACTTGCGTACTTTCTGTTAAGGTGCCTGACCCAAAATTTTCATCACAAACTAAAGATAAATTAGTTTCTTCAGAAGTACAGCCAGTAGTGTCCGAAGTGGTGGCTGCAAAGTTGGCTGATTTCTTGGCTGAAAATCCTGCAGATGCAAAAATAATATGCGGCAAAATTATTGAAGCAGCGCGTGCACGTGAAGCCGCTCGCAAAGCCCGAGATATCACTCGTCGGAAAGGGGTGATGGATACCTTAGGCTTACCTGGAAAATTAGCAGATTGCCAAGAAAAAGACCCAGCGTTATGTGAGCTCTACTTGGTCGAAGGTGACTCTGCTGGTGGTTCAGCTAAGCAGGGCCGTGATCGTAAAAACCAAGCCATTTTACCCTTAAAAGGTAAAATTCTAAATGTTGAAAAAGCACGTTTTGACAAGTTATTAGGCTCACAAGAGATTGCAACTTTAATTACTGCCTTAGGAACAAGTATTGGTAAAGACGATTTTAGTGTTGAAAAGTTACGCTATCATCGCATAATTATAATGACTGATGCGGACGTTGATGGTGCGCATATTCGTACTCTACTACTTACATTCTTCTACCGTCAAATGACAGAGTTAGTAGAACGTGGCCATATTTATATTGCACAACCACCTTTGTATAAAGTTAAACAAGGCAAGGATGAGCGCTATTTAAAAGATCAACAAGAACTCGATATTTATTTGCTGAACTCTGCCCTTAAAGGAGCGGAGTTGGACACTAAAACAAGCACAGGAGTACTGACTGGTGAGCCACTGGCAGAAATTGCTAAGCAAATGGTGTTAACTGAAGCAGTCATACGCCGTATAGCGGCTTTATATGATGAAAGCGTATTACGTGCAATTCAAGATGTTGGTGAAATCGATTTAAGTGGTGAAGCAAATGCAAACAAAGTGGCTGAGCAATTACGCCCTATTTTGGGAGCGGTAGGCAGTGAGGTGTTAGTTGCTTTTGATGCAGAAACCAATACATATCGTTTAGAAGTGAATAAATACGTACACGGCAATTTGCAAAGCTGTGTAATAGATGCAGAATTTTTAAGCAGTGGTGATTATCGTCAAATCTTAAAAGTTTCTAATATGTTGCAAGGATTAATTGGCGCTGGTGCTGTTATTAAGCGGTCAGAGAAAGAGCAGGTAGTAGCAACCTTTAAACAAGCACTGGATTGGTTGTTAGGTGAAGCAAAAAATACACTAAACATACAACGCTACAAAGGTTTAGGTGAGATGAATCCAGAACAATTATGGGAAACAACAATGGATCCTCAAGTGCGCCGTTTGCTTAAAGTACAAATAGATGACGCTATTGCAGCAGACGAAATTTTTACTACTTTGATGGGCGATAATGTTGAGCCACGTCGCGCATTTATTGAGAGTAATGCACTAGGCGCAAGCAATTTAGATATATAACTATTTACTTAATGTCTATCTTCTTAAGAAAGGCCTCAATTGAGGCCTTTTTGTTTGATGTAAATCAATACTGCTAATTTTAAAATGAATAAAATTAACATGTGGAAAATATAACCTTAGATATCAATAGAAACAGATTCTCGTCTGTTCAAATAGAGCAGAATGCATGGGTTGCAATTGATGAGCCAACAGAATGGCCGAGTTTTAGTCTGTCGCTTAACAATAATGCGCATGTATGGGAGTCATACTTAGCGGTAGAAGGCATGCATTGTGCGGCATGTGCAATTAATGTAGAAAAAGCTCTTAAGTCTGAGTCCGGCGTATTAATTGCAGATGTAAACGCGACAAGCGGCCGAGCACGTGTTGTCTGGTCGGCAGATATCACTAAGCCCTCTGCATGGATGAGCGCTGTAAGCAAAGCAGGTTACCGTGCCGTGCCAGCAACAGAATCATTCTCTTTAGATGGCCGTCGTAAAAATCAAAGGTTAATGTTTTGGCGTTTGATCGTGGCAGGTTTTTGCATGATGCAAGTCATGATGTATGCCATGCCAACTTACTACGCCAGCCCCGGTGAGATGACAACTGATGCACAGAACCTGATGCGTTGGGCATCTTGGGTATTAACTTTACCAGTCCTTTTATTCTCTTGTGGGCCATTTTTTAGTAATGCGCTTAACGACTTAAAGCAGCGTCAAATTAGCATGGATTTGCCAGTGACTTTAGGCATATTAATAACATTTTTGGTGAGCTCTGCTGCAACTTTTGATCCTGCAGGTTGGTGGGGAAACGAGGTGTATTTTGACTCATTAACTATGTTTGTATTTTTTCTGTTAACTGGGCGCTGGTTAGAGTTGCGTATGCGAGATCGTACGGCAGGCGCTTTAGATGTATTAATGCGCCGCATTCCAAGTAGCGTAGAACGTTTAAAAAGTGATGGTACTTTAGAACGAGTAGCAGTTCGTAACTTAAGAGTTGAAGATGTAATAAGAGTATTGCCTGGCGAAGCTTTTCCAGCAGATGGCACCATAAAACAAGGTACAACAAATGCAGATGAAGCGTTGTTAACAGGTGAGTCGCGCGCGGTATTTAAGGATGTGGGTTCAGCAATTATAGCTGGTAGCCATAATCTAACAGCAACGGTGCATTTAAAGATTGAAAAACTAGGCCAATCGACACGTTATTCAGAAATTGTAACGTTGATGGAACGTGTTGCGGTAGATAAACCAAGGCTAGCCCAAATTGCTGATCGAATTGCTAAACCATTTTTGTTTGCAGTGATATTGGCCGCAGGGCTTGCAGCTGCATTGTTGTGGCACACAGACCATAGTCGCGCCTTAATGGCGGCAGTTGCCGTATTAATTGTTACATGTCCTTGCGCACTATCCCTGGCAACACCAGCAGCAATGCTTACCATAACAGGCGCCCTAGCGCGCAGCGGCGTTTTAGTGCGTAAGATGCAGGCATTAGAAGCGCTTACAAAGATAGACACCATCGTATTTGATAAAACTGGTACCTTAACAGAATCCCGCATGCAAATAAGTGCAATAACATGTAATGAAACATTACATGAAAACGACGTCCTGAAAATAGCGGCTAATTTAGCGCAAAACTCCCTACATCCAGTATCAAAAGCGTTAGTAGAGGCTGCTAAAAGTCGCGCTTTAGTGCTAGATAAT
>JAIYEJ010000354.1 GCA_027487055.1 Methylotenera sp.
AGAAGAGGCGCTTCGGATAGTTTCTAGATTAAAAATGACTGATACAGCAAGGCTTTTAATTGACGCTATTATTAAAGAAGTGTGGTTAGAGACTGGGCATATAACAGTAAGCTATTTTTCAGATTGGTATAATGAAAAATACTTAGGTCTAACACGTTACAAAACCAAGAAAGCCCTTAATCAGTTGGCAGCCCTTGGGCTTTTAGAACATCCATTAGATTATTATTGCGACATTTATTATATAAGCATACGTGGTTTTTATAATTTCAGACGTACACTGCCCGAAGTAAGAACAAGAGAAGAGTTAAAATCAATTATTAAATTAGTGGTAAGTAATCAATAAGCTACTTATGACTTATTTGGGTTAAGACAGTTAAGACAGTTAAGGCATGGCGTATTTGCTGGCTTCTAGCTGTATTAACCTTTTTTATGCGAGTTAAGACAGTTAAGACATTATATCTTTTGCGGTTCTATGCGGTGCTAAAATTAAATAAAAATCGCGGTAATGTTTCTGTGTGGCAATTACTAAATATAATTTTAATGAGTCTAAACTTTGAACAATACTATAGCTAATTGGACTGATGAAAGTTCATATAAATTTGATGCTAATACTAGCATGAGCCAGTGGGCTTATGAGTTTTTGCGCAGAAATCACGATTATCAAAAAGATGTAAAAGAATACATACGGTTATGCAATGATTTCAGAAGTGGTTTTAATCCATTTATAAAAAAATCAAATGAAAGTAATGATGATATATTTGATGAACTGAGACATTATGATCCTACACTTAATGCGGGTGAGAGTGAGTCCAAATGGCTTGAAAGGCTGGCAGCTATTGGTGTAAAAGGTACGTCTACCCCTTTAGATATTTGGTATGGTGAAAAATGGGGTTTATCTACAATAATAGACCCTTACAGTGAATACAATTCAATAAATGTAAGATTTATCAACACTGCATCAAGGGTAAGTATAGCTGGGACTAATTGGTTTGAAAGTGAAAAAATTACAAAAATTACAACATCTAAAAAGCAAGCTTTCATAATTGATTACAGTTTGCCATTATCTAATCAACTTGCGGCTATAAAACGACATGTAACAAGCCATTATAAGTGGTTAAAAAATAACGGTCATGTTGAAAAAAATCCAAATAAACGTGAAAGAACTAAGCTTTATACAATTTATTTAAGATGTTTAGATGCAGTTGATAGCGGTGCACAACATACAGAAATTGCCAAAGCTCTTTGCCCTACTAAGACAAATAAATACCCTGATATGAATGGGTCTAAAACTGTATCTGATTGGGTCAAAGCCGCTGAAGAATTAAGAACTAAAAATTACATTTATTTGCCACTAATCAAATCCAAGTAATTCGGAAATAATAATAATTGCTATATCCGATATATTCAAAAGATTAAAAAGCTTAAATTTCAACCACGCCAATTAGGGCGCATTCCATAAGATACGGAAAGGTTGAAAATGAAATTAATTAAAAAGCATTATGTATTAGCCGAAATCGCAAAATCTAACACGTCACTTTATAGTGACATCAAAATGGGTTATATGACCCCGTCTGTATCAATAGGTGAAAACTCTGTCGCTTGGCCTCTGCATGAATGTAATGCTATCAATGCAGCGCGTATGGCTGGCAAAAATAACGATGAGATAAAGAAAATAGTGCGTGATTTGGTTGAATTGCGCAAAGTAGTTGCGGGTAAAAATGACGAACAAATACGTGCTTTAGTGGCTGATTTATTTGAGGCGGTGCCCCATGGCTAGTAAAGATGACGATTTTACAGGCCTTGAAGGTTTAACGGGTGACGACTTTTTAACGGTAGCTGCGGATTTATATGTAGTAGCCGAACAAATACTAAGCATTGAAAAAGAGACAGATAAAAGTAAATCTGCTGATGCAATAATCAAAAATCCTATTTTAGCTATTGGCATAGTTTTAAATGGAAGATTAGAAAAAATACATTTTGATTATTTGGAGTCTCAGCATAAATTACGCAGCCTACTTAGCAGGTCAATAGAACACGTTGATTGTGCTGGAGAAAGGCTATTAGAGTTCTGGATGCACAGCGATTTAGCCGCAATCGATAAGGCCAAAGAGCTAGGAATGGATATATTACCAGATTACAGCATGGCAGATTTGCGCTACAAAATAGCCCTCAAACTCAGAGAGGTGCATTAATGCCTAAAAATTTCATTAAGCAAGTGGCAGCGGCTGCCCTTAATTCGATTGATGGGGTATTGAATCGATGGTGTGCTGGTGGTAAGCGTGAGGGGCATGAGTATGTGACACTAAACCCTAACCGATCTGATAGCAATTCTGGTAGTTTTAAAATCAATATAAACACGGGTGCTTGGGCAGATTTTGCAATTGATGTGAGTGGTGGTGATTTGGTTGCGTTAGTCGCATATCTTGAAGGGGTTTCACAATTTGAGGCAGCAAAGCTTTTAGGTGCGTTTTTAGGTATTGCGTATCAAAAAGGCGACCCACAGAAACGCGCTACAAGCCCACAAAATAAGGCGGCCTATACTTCCACCCCAACCCAAAAAGATTTAAGCGAGTGGCTTCCACTGTTACCCGTACCAATAGATGCACCCGCACCACTCGCAATGCACTTTAAGCATGGCAAACCATCTATGCAATGGATATATAGATTATTAGATGGGGTGGCCTGTTATGTTTATCGATTTGATGCAAAGGCAGCGGGTGAGCGTAAACAATTTGCACCACTTACTTATTGTGAACATCCTACTAATAAAAATCGTGAATGGCGCTGGCAAGGTTTACCAGAGCCACGACCACTTTATCAGCTAGATAAAATAATCAGTAATGCGGGTGCGCTTGTAGTTGTATGTGAAGGTGAAAAAGCTGCGGATGCGGCAGGGCAATTACTACCTGATGCAGTAGTCACTACCATGCTAAACGGTGCACAAAGTCCTAATAAAACAGACTGGCAGCCATTAAAAGGCCGTGATGTTTGGCTATGGCCTGATCATGATGAAGCTGGCAAAAAATGCATGATTGCCATTGGTAACTTGCTAAAAATGGCGGGTGCGGCCAGTGTTAAAACCATCAATTTAAAAGTCTTTGAAAATCTACCCGATAAAGGTGATGCAGCCGATTTG